>JBGTCJ010000444.1:0-6971 GCA_041748895.1 Pirellulaceae bacterium | reverse complement strand
CCGATCAGTGGTTTGCACGTCATCCAAGATCCCCTTTAGATACGCGAGTTCGAAATGGACAGGAGGAGGATTCCTCACCAAGCACGTCGCGAGTGCCAGAAGCCTTCTCGGAATACTTCCTGGGATTCTTGTCGCCTCAATTCGGTTCGCAAGCGTCGCCTGTAGGACCGACGCAAAGCTGGGTAAGCCATCGCGACACGTAGCCGGGCTGTCTAGCCTTCACGAGCTAACGGGCGAGTCATGCCAACCTGCCGAACCGTCTCAGGGCTCTCCAATCGCCAAATCTTTTGGCCGCTAGTGAGTGCTTGGCGGAAGCCCGAACAAAACCGGGTTTCCCATGGGCGGGACAATAACCTCCCCTTTCGGCGATGCAACAGACTACCCCTATCTTCCTAAGTGCCCAAACGCTAGCACGACGGGCAGTGCTAGCGAGACCGTGTCGATGGAGTTCGGCCGGCGTTGGGTTCCCGCCGGTGGCCCAATCGGGGATGATGCGATGTGCCGCAATCGATCGTTGACGGACAGTGTCCGGACGACGATTGGAACCGTTTGGACCACCAAAAAGCCGCAAAAACAGCGTGAAATTCAATAAAGTTCGTCTGGTCAGCGTGGGAGTCACCCTGCCGTCCTGCCGCATCACGAGTGACGAAATCGAACAGCGGCTCACGCCACTCTACGAACGGCTCAAGCTTCCGGCAGGACGGCTCGAGTTGATGAGCGGGATCGAGCAGCGGCGCATCTGGCCCGCGGGAACCGTACCGAGCGGCCCGAGCATCCGCAGCGGCGAGGCCGCGATCGAGATCGGCGGGATCGATCGCGACCAGATCGGATGCCTCATTCATGCGAGCGTCTGTCGTGATTTTCTCGAGCCTGCGACGGCATCACGGGTCCATCACGCACTGGGACTCTCCCAAGACTGCTGGGTCTACGATGTTTCCAACGCCTGCCTGGGGATCCTCAACGGTGCCGTCCAGATTGCGGGACTGATCCAGTCCGGCGCGATCGCCGCAGGATTGGTTGTCGGTACGGAGAACAGCCGGCCGTTGTTGGAGCAAACGATCACGGCGCTTAACACGGACACTTCGCTCAATCGTCAAACGGTCAAGCCTGCGTTCGCATCGCTCACCATCGGAAGCGGAAGTTGTGCCTGGCTGTTGGCGCACGAGGACTTGGTTGCGGACCGGTTGCCATGCGAAGCGACGTCGCCCTCGGCGGAGAGGTCCGAACGAGGGACATCGATCTTTGCGGCCGTCGCCCAGGCGCGGACTGAGTTTCATGATCTCTGCCGAAGCGATACCGACGCCGCAGGGGCGACGATGCAGCCGGTCATGGACACCGACAGTGAGCGACTTTTGCACGAGGGGATCGCAACGGGTGTCGCCGCGATGAGCAAGTTTTTACCCGAGGCGGGGTGGACGCGGTCACAGATCGATCGCACGGTTTGTCATCAAGTCGGGTCGAAACACCGCGCGATGATGCTCGAGGCACTCGGACTGGAGATCAAGAACGATTGTGCAACGTTCTCGCACCTGGGGAATACCGGATCGGTCGCCCTCCCGATCACCCTAGCGGACGCCGTTGAGCGGGGGGAGATTCAAGCGGGAGATCGAGTCGCAATGCTCGGCATAGGCAGCGGCATCAACAGCATCATGGTGGCGGCGCGATGGGGTCAAACCGCCATCGCTTGGCACGAGTGGCCGTCCTGAAATTTTGCGGTGCCCCAGAAATGTTCGCGCCCTTCGCGTCGCCAAACGACGCACCGAGTTCACGCGGCTTCACCGTCCGGATGCCGGCTTGAGGATCGCTTCACCCCAGAGGCTGGGGTCTTCGATCACGGGAAACTCTTGACCGATCGACCACGATTGCCAACCGAGTTCGCGGTCAACGACGGCGTAGAAAAAACCGAGCCTCGGGTACTGAACCGCATCGAAACCCGTAAGCGCCGTGGCGGCGATTCGACCGCTCAATCGGTAACCGTCGGCATGGGTCTGCACGATTGTCTGAAGTGTGCCGCCCGGAGGCGGTTTGGGGTTCTGTCTTGCCCGATTGATCGGGATCATTCCGGCAAAGGGCAGGTCCAAACGCGGTCCCGCCCCGCTTGGCATGAACAGCAGCCGATGACAGTACTGGGTCGCTCGATGGATGCCGGGACTGCAGCGGGTGTCGAGCCAGAGGTGAAAGCCATCGCTGTCCTCCAATCGCGACTGGCGGCACCAGGGAAGCGATTTTTTCCCACTGACGTTGACCACGAATCCGATGGCCGAGCGATCCCAAGCCATGCGGACATCCGCGTAGACGCGGCCTCCCGACAGGCTCGAGAATACGGGCAATCGGCAAGCCTCCGGCAGATCCACTCCGGTGGCGCCCCAATCGCATCGGTGGTGGAGAATTCCGATTTCAAAGCGGAACAGGAATACCGGATCGATGAACGGATCGTTCGATGGGGCAGGGGCAGCGACGCGGCGGCTGGCGTTCAGGTTCGGTCCTTCGCGAAGGCGGTAGTGGGACGGCGCGTGAGCGTCCCACTATTTAAACTCTTCGTCGAATGCCGAAAAGTCGTCAGCCCCCGAGGGGACGGGTTCCCCAAATTCGGATGCCTCGTCGACGATCTCATCGGCGACCGCATCGTCCGCGATGCCCTCACCCTCGTCGGATGATGGATCGGGCACCGGCAGGTTCTTCTTTTCCCGCGACTTTTCCATCATGTTGACGACGGGCAGCGATAGGATCACCGCCAGAATGAATGCACACCACAGGTAGAAATAGAAAGATGCCATACGAGGTAGTTTAATTAACGGACGGTGCCCTAGCAAATTTTCCTTCGGCGTGCTCGGCGGCGCGACGGCCCCCTCGACCCGCGTCGCCACGCGATACACGATTTGATCGATGGCATCGCGTGTGAGGCATTCGGCGATTCATCAGAGTCCACCCTGCACGACCGGCACACCGCGAACCAGTAGACGGTGTTCCTGGTGTTCAAAGGTAAATCTTTTCGAAAACCGGTGAATCTTACTTTCCTCGACTGGATTCAGCCGCGACAATTCAGTGGGTTGCCGGGCAGGCGACGGTTCCTAAGTCGTTTACTCCGCACCACGTTCGCGTTTTGCGTTCCACCCGATCGGTCGCGACCGACTGCTCGATTGCGTTATCATTCCCCCCGCGAGTTTGTGGTCGAGCCTTGTCTGATTCGTCGCTCGATACCGTTGCTGCTTCCAGTGGAATTCCTCCACTTCATGCGGCGCCTCCGCGACAGCCACCGATAGCGGGCGCCGTGACTCGTCCGATCCCTCCGCCCCCTCCGCCTCGATCCACACCGGCCGCAGTTCGTCCGGCCCCCCTGAATCCGAACGTGGGTTCAGCGCCGCACGCGCCCTCTGCGAACGGTCACGCAACCGCCAAGAGCGGCATCGGTTCGGCAAAGGGAATCCGTTGGAAGGGGGAACTCGATGGCGTCGACGACGATGAATCGGGAGATAAATTGCCTCCGCCGCTGTTGACGTGGTTCGATTTCACGCGGTCCGCGCCGTCGTGGTTGGTCAGTATGGTGCTCCACCTGATTTTGTTGTTGATCCTTGCTCTCCTCTCCTCACCATTGGGAACTGACTTTGGCAGTGTGTTGCTCAGCCTCGGCCACGACGAGGGGGACCCCGCGGGCGCCTTGACGGAGTTCGCAATCCTTTCCGACGCCGAGGTCGTTGCCGAGGATGAATGGGTCGACGATGTGCCCGTGACGGTTGACGTTCCCGATCTCCAGGCCTTTTCGATCGAGTCCGAGTCGCCTCCCTTGACGCCGGTCGACGCGGGCGTGGGCGATGCGATCATTCCGGTCGCGTCGATGTTTGGCGGCCGCTCGGGCGCTATGAAGAAAACGTTGCTGGCCATTTACGGCGGAACGCCGGAGACCGAATCGGCCGTCGAGCTTGGGCTGAAGTGGCTGGTGCGGCAGCAGGCCGCCGACGGTTCCTGGAGTCTCCGCGGCCCCTATCGAGACGGCGGCGTTAGCGAGAACGCATCAGCCGCCACCGCGATGGCGCTGCTGGCGTTCATGGGTGCCGGTCACACGCACCAATCGGGCGACTACATTCAACAGGTCGAAAAAGGCATCCGGTGGCTCATCAAACAGATGGATCGTGACGGTTTCGTCGCCAAAAGGGCGCCCAGCCATCAACAGTCCTATGCCCAAGCTCAGGCCAGCATCGCAATCTGTGAGTTGTATGCGATGACCAAAGACTCTTGGTTGAGGGCTCACGCGGAAAAGGTGGTCGATTACGCCCAAAAGTCGCAATCGCCCGAAGGGGGTTGGCGGTACAAGCCACGATTCGACAGCGACACCTCGGTGACCGGGTGGTTTGTGATGGCGTTGCAAAGCGCCCGATCGGCGGGGATCGATGTCGATTCGAACGTGCTCTATCGCGTGAGCAAATTTCTCGACACCGTCGAATCCTACGACGGCGCTGGTTACGCCTATCAGCCCGGACGCGCGCCGAGCAATGCGATGACCGCCGAAGGCTTACTTTGCCGACAGTACCTCGGTTGGCCGCGTAGCAAGCAGGCAATGGCCCTCGGTGCGGACGCATTGTCGACCGATTACAACTTCAAAGTCAACGATCAAAACTATTACTACTGGTACTACGCGACGCAGACGCTGCATCACTACGGCGGCCGGCCGTGGCGCCGTTGGAACGATATCATGCGGCGGGAACTCCCGGCCGCTCAGGTTCGGCGCGGCGATGAAGTAGGAAGCTGGGCTCCCCAGCAGGATCAATGGGGCAGCTCGGGCGGCCGTCTCTACACAACCTGCCTGGCAATCTACTGCCTCGAAGTCTACTACCGCCACATGCCGCTCTACCAGGCGACCGACGAACCGGAGAGCCTCGAGGAGGACGGGGAAACGTGATCCAGCGGTGTCGCGGCGAATGCTCGAAAGCCTGAAGCGACTACTGGATGGTGGCTCGCATCGAGACTTGGCCACCAATAGGCGAGATCACGACTTCGTAACGCTCTTTGCCATCAGCGAGCGTCCATGAACCGGCGTAGCTCGCGTTCCCGCTGGAATCGATGCGAATGGGCGTGTTCGTTCCCTCAATTTCAATTTCGCTCATGGGCATCACGATCCACGTTGCCGCCGGGCTTTTGGGACTGTCAGCCGACCGAAAGACCCATCGACAGGGTGCCTGCGCACGATCCAGTACGATTTCGACTCTTGTGTCATTCTTGATCGCCAGTTCTCGGGCGTTGCGAATCGTGGAAGTCAATTCGTGCGCGGCGAGGCGGGCCGAATCCTGGCGACCTAATCCGCTGACCTTCAAGGCAGCGGCAGACACGGCGATCGAGACCACCAACAGAAACCCTGCCACTTCAACGATGGTGGCGCCACGTCGCGACGATCCGCTCATACGTTTCGGAGACCCGATTGCCCGCACGGACGCGGCTCGGTGCCCGAATGCTCTGACCTTCTCAGCAGAACACGAAAAAAAACAGGTTCGAAGAAACCGCGACATCTCGAGAGACTCCAAGCTGAGGTTCGGCGTGAGCATATTTGGCAGCACCGATGAAAACCTAAGCCACGATTGATTGCTGGTGAGGAAAATCGGCCCTCGGGAGATACAAATGGCCCCCCCGACTCGACGCAATCGATTCAATCCGATCTCGCGTTGCAAAACGCCCCATCGATTCAGGCGATAGGATCGCGCGACGTGGCTTCGCCGATGGGACCGGACCAGGTCTCGATTGGATCGCTCGGCAGCGACGTCGATACCGATTTGCCAACCTGTTACGATTGCCCTCGAGGAGTCACTTTGAGCGTTTCGCAACCCACGGATCACTTGGGACAGGGAGAGCCGCTTCCCCGCTCGCCTGCCCTGCGGTCGCTTCACGACCTACCGGCCCGGATCGATGGGGCAGCGGGCGTCGGCGAGCGGCTGCGCGATTGGCAACCCGAGCGAGTGATCGCGTTTGACGGCGTATGGGGCGGCGTTCGTTCGTTGCTGGCGACCGTGTTGAGCCGGCACACCTCGAACCTTCTTGTGCTCGTCCCGCAGGCGGTCGATGCGGACCTTGTCAGTGGGGACTGCCTCGCCTTTGGGGTAAGCGATTCGATCGCCCTTCCGCTCAGCGCGACCGATGGCACACCCGATTCGATCCGCGATGCGGACTATGCCGAACGGTTGCAGGTGCTCCAGCGGCTTCGGGGACGCACGGGCGGCGACCCCAGTCCGTTGATCGTGACGAGTTACATCGGTGCGGCGATGCAATTGGTTCCGACACCGCAGGCGATCGCCATGGCGACACGGCGGTTGGCTGTGGGTGACCGAATCGATGATCGGGAATTCCGCGGCTGGCTCGCGACGGCGGGTTTTCACGCGACCACGGCCGTTCAACTTCCAGGAGAGTTCAGTCAGAGAGGTGGCATTCTCGATGTGTTTTCTCCCGATCAACCCGCTCCGATCCGGATCGAGCTGTTTGACGATGAGATCGAGTCGATCCGTCGGTTTGATCCGGGTAGCCAGCGCAGCATCGAGACATTGCCTTGGGTCGAATTGGCCGCGGTCGGTGGTGGTGGTGAATCGCTGGGGCCGTTGATCGACTACTTTCCCGACGACACGGTGGTCCTTCTGGTCGACCCGCGCGAATGCGAAAAGTCGGCATCGATGTTGATGGCGCGGTTGGCGGATACCTCGAGCTTTCTCACCTACCACGAACTTTTGCAGTCGCTCGGGGGCAAACGGATCGCCACGGCGGCAACGCTCGGTGAAGCGACCGGCGACGAAGCGATCGACCTGCGAACGACGACGGTTGAGAGCTTCGCGGGGGCGATTGATCAAACCCGCGCGAGGGTCGATTCCATCGCTGCCGGAGATGACGTGTTCGTCGTCGGCGACACGCCCGCCGACGGCGAGCGATTGGCGGAATTGCTCAGCGACACCGACGCCTGCCGATCCGGCCGATTGCACCTCGTTGTTGCCGGACTC
>JBGTCJ010000443.1:0-4325 GCA_041748895.1 Pirellulaceae bacterium | reverse complement strand
AATGAAGCTTGTGTAGATACGAATGCCCAAGAGCGGATTGATCCATAGTGCATTCAGGGGACCGAGAACAACAGGAAATCGTTGTTCAAGACTGCGGGCATCACTCTTGCATGGATAGCGACGGCCACCGCGCGAGGGCTGCTTCGGCGTCGATTTTTTCAAGCAGTTCGAGCGTCTCAAGGTGTGCCGCCTCCGCCTCAAGGTGCGCCGCTTCGGCCTCGAGACGTGCCACCTGTTCAGCCTGATGGGCCTGATGGACGACAATCCCGAACCCCGCCGAGCTGATCAGCAACATCGCGGTCGCTATCGCGATCGTCAATGTCACGCCGCGGTGCCGCAACGCCCGACGCGCGAGCCGATCGACCCACGTCGCTCGGTACACGGATACCTCGTCGCCGGCGATAAATCGGCGGACATCCTCTGCCAGTTCGAGCGCCGATGCGTAGCGATCCTCAGGCAGGTAGGCGAGCGCCCTGTGACAGATGGCTGCCAATGGCTTGGGCACGTACGGCTGTGCCTCGTGAATCGGCGGAATCGCTCCGGCCCGTGTCGCTTCGATCATCGCGATCATGTCGCGACCCGCTAGCGGATGCTCACCGCCGATCATTTCGTAGAGAATGATACCGAGCGAGTAGATGTCGCTGGCTGGGCCCACCCGCGCGCTGTCGCCAAGGGACTGCTCGGGTGAAAGATAGCCGGGTGTGCCGACCAACGTCCCGTAAAGCGTTTGCGGGTCACTCGCTTCTGTCAACCAGTGCCGTGGATCGCCTGGGATTGACGCGGAATCCTTCTTTCCCCCATGACTTTCGGCGACGCTGGACTGCTTGATGATTGGCGCCGAGCCGGCTGTCGGTGGGTTGCATGAGATTGGCTCACGGTATTTTTTGGCGAGTCCCCAATCGACCACGATCGTTTCGCCGAACGCGCCAACCATCACGTTTTGAGGCTTTAGGTCGCGATGGATCACGCCGCGCTCGTGGGCGTAACCGATCGCCTGACAGATATCGATGAAACGATCCAAAAGTGGGGCCACTGCGCTCATCAGCGTTTGGTGGGTCCAGCGATCCGAGTCGCCTTTGCCTGTCGCGTGCTGGCGGCGGACGTGCTCGCGCAGGCATTCGCCATCGAGCAGTTTCATGACGTAGTAGATGTCGCCGTGGTCGCCGATCGCAAGCTCATGCACGGGGACAACCCCCGGGTGCTGCAATTGGCTGGTGATCCGCGCCTCGTGCAGAAATCTGCGGCGGATTTCTTGTGAGACATCACGCGCCGCCCGAATCCGCTTGACAGCCACTTCGCGCTGGAGCACGCGATCGACCGCGCGTTCGACCACGCCCCACCCGCCGTGTCCCAATTCGGTAATTCGACGATAGCGTCCGCCTTCTCCCGTTGAACCGGCGGGCGTGACGTTGACCGCAGCGCCGCTCGCCTCTGACCACGGTGTTGTTGGATCGTCGTCGTCGCCGAATCTCGTCGAGCCGATCGAAGGCATCAATGTGGTCGGATCCAGACTCGAAAACGGATCATTCACCTGACCCAAGCTCGGCACCGGCTCGATCGTCATGGCAACTCTCTTTCGCAATAGGATCGGTCCACAACACTCACTGCCAAGCCTACGTCGGGATCCGATAGGTGCCCTCGGCGTGATCGTCGTTGGTCGCAGAACGGTAGCTAGCGATGGACGATGGTGACGAACAATCGAAACGATTCGTCTTGCCGAACCGTCAAATTTTGTTTATCCGACACAATCCTCAAGACCGGCATCACCGGGGCCGATAATTCACGAGAGCCGAAGTTATCGTTAACCCCCACGCATCAAGGACACGCTTTCGATGACCGCCCGCGAAAATCCTCTGATGTTCGGCCAGGTCCCCGTGCTTTTTCGGCTTCCTTACTTGGATCCCCCTACTCAGACGGCACCCCGCGCCGAATTGACCGCCGCGGCGGAACTTCGATCGGACCCCACCTCGGAAGCGGTGTTCGAAATCGAAACCAAGGTCAACCCAAATCCGGTCGATCCAAACCCCGTCAAACGCAACCCGTTGCCGCCCATCGCACCCGCGCCACCCACCGCAACCAGTGTGGCGATGCCGGGGCAATTCGCCGTCGCGCCCGCCTGCGACAAGGCGACGTGGGATCCGCGCGAGCGGTTCGAGCAATGGATGCAGCGGTTCGGCGCCCGATTGGTTCTCGCCTTCACGTTGCTTGTGATCGCGGCATCGGCCTACTTGATTGGCCGACGCATGCCCGGTAGCCATGCGGCTCCAGCATCCGCAGCGGAGCCTTCCTCGATCGCATCGCACGCCGAACGCGAGTCGATACCGATCGAAGAGGCAACGGCTGACGCTCCCTCCACGATTGCGAACCAATCGAAGCGTGACCGTGAACCAGCCGAGCCGAGCCGCGACAGTACAGTCCGCGAGCCCTACCATCTCGCCGAATCGACTGAATCGATCGCAGAGCCGATCCAACTGTCGCCGCCGCAGGCGTCACTAAGCAACCGTCTGGAGCCGTCGTTTTACGAAGCTTCGAGCGTCGATTCCCACTGGGACGCTGAACCACATTCGGCTCTCGATGATGGGCCGTATTTCAGCAGTGCGGATACGACTTTGGACCAGCCGTCGGGTGGCAACAGGACCGTGAGCACGACCACACCCCATGCGCCGGTTCTCGACCCATTTGGTGATGTCGATGCGATGTCACCAGGAGTCGCGAGGGGCCATGCCATGACCTCCACGCCCCACGCGATCGTCGATTGGACTCGCTACCTCTCAGGAATCGAAGAAAGTCCAGCGGTCCGTTCGGTTGGCGTCACGCCCGACGATTACCAAAGCGGTGGAAATCAACGGGCATCCTTCGAATCCGGCGACGCGACCATGGGCGAAGCGCCCCAACCGTTTTACGCACCTTGATACGTGCACAAGGTCAGGCCAGCTGGCTTCGTAACGAAGAGCCCTCGCTTTTGCCCACTTGATGGTCACCCACGCGATCGAACCATTGCCCGTCAGAGGATCACGCAGATGAGCGTACTGGATCAAGCCTTCATGAAAGCCTACGCGCGGCAGACCGCTTCTGCTCGCAAACCATCTTCGACGTCGATCGACCCGCCGGTGGTACGATCCAGCGACTCGCGCGACTTGGGAGAGGTTGGTTCACAGCCTACATCCTTCGCGGCGGACCCGGGCCAGGGCGCGGTATGGATCGATCCTCTCGACGACCGATTTGTGCGAGCCGACGGTCCCGGTACCGCCAACCAGTCACACCCGCGTAGTCCCCAGCACCGCGGATCGGTCACCCATCCCGCACCGCAACCGATTCCGCAACCGGTGCCGGAAACTTTGGTTCCTGCGGAAGCCGCTTCGGCCTTCCCGCTACAGGCAGACGTAGACGAGGCGGTCCAGGCGGCTATCGAGGCGGCGATGGCATCGGCATCAGCCGCGTTGGCGACGCAGGTCGTGGCACTGCGATCGGCTCAGGATCACACGGCTGAGCGTTCGACGAGCGACGCCGGATTCAACTCCGTGTGGGAAGTTGACGCATTGGAGTTCGATGAAAGGATCATCGCGTTGTTCGGCAATCATTCGCTGATGCGTTCGATCGGCGTTCCGCTAGACCGCGCGGTGAGTGACGGACTCCGCACCGTGCTAATCACCAGCGACGCGGCGGGTGCGGGACGAACCACGGTGGCGATTGGGATTGCCGTCTCGGCCGCCGCGGCGGGACTGCGTGTGGCGTTGGTCGACGGTGACTACGCTGGACCGTCCTTGGCGGACGCCCTGAGGTTGGACGTGCAGTACGGCTGGGTCGAAGCCGTGCGTTGCGGGCTCGCCGTGTCGGAAGTCGCGATTCATTCGATCGAAGACCAATTGACCGTGATCCCGATGTTGCCCATGGCGGGTCAACAAACGCCGTCGGCGGACGAGTATTCGCGGATGATGTCTCCGCTTCGAGCCGCATTCGATTTGGTCATTGTCGACGGCGGCCCACTGACGCGAGAAAATGCCGAGCACGGATCGCTTGTTGGGATCGATTCCGCCATCGTGGTGCAGGATTGTCGCAGAAGTCGCAGCCGGATTTTGGAGGTGATGAACACGCTGCGTGTCCGCCGAGTTGCCGGATTGGGAATCGTCCAGAATTATGTCCAATGATGCCACATTCATTTTTGTGATGGTCCAGTCACGCGGGAGAGTGCAGGATGTATGAATCGCACTGGGAACTGACCGGACGTCCGTTCGAAAATTGGGGCGACGGTCGCTTCTTCTACGCTTCGCCGAGCCCTGAGGCGGCACGGTTGCAAATGCGGTACGCGATCCAGTCGCGGCGTG
>JBGTCJ010000442.1:0-7231 GCA_041748895.1 Pirellulaceae bacterium | reverse complement strand
AGTAACCCTTGATCGTCCCGAGACCGCGAATCATTTCGGCATTGCCGGCGCAAAAGCCGACTCGCCAACCGGCCATGTTGTATCCCTTGCTCATGGTCGTGAACTCGACGCCAACGTCCTTGGCGCCGCGAGCGCTCAGGAAACTCGGCGGCACGTAACCATCGAAGGCAACGTCCGCGTAGGCGAAGTCGTGGATCACCAAGAACCCGTAACGCTTCGCCAAGCGAACGACCTCGACAAAGAAGTCCGGCTCGATCGTTGCCGATGATGGGTTGTGGGGGTAGTTGACGATCAATAGCTTTGGCCGCGGCGTCAGGTTCTCGCAGGTGTAGGCGACATTAGCGAGAAACTTGTCGGGGTCGGCGACATCCAAGGCCACCACGTTCCCCGACGCCAAAATCACTCCGTACATGTGGATCGGGAAATACGGTGACGGGATGATCGCGGTGTCACCGGGCCCCATCAGGGCCAAACACATGTGCGAAAATCCCTCCTTGCTACCGAGGCAAGCGATCACTTCGCTCTCGGGATCCAGTCGCACGCCGTACTTGCGATGGTACTTGCCGGCCACTTCGCGGCGCAAGTTGAGAATCCCGTTGGACTTGCTGTACCCGTGATTGCGGATATCCGAAGCGGCGTCGATCAATTTCTGAACCACGACGGTTTCGGGAGGGTCCGACGGGTTGCCCATCCCGAGGTCGATCACGTCGCTTCCACCGCGACGCTTTTGGTAGAGAGCGTTGTTGATCCGGCCGAACATGTAGGGCGGCAAGCGGTCCACCCGGCTGGCAAACCGGACCTCAAAGGGTGCCGGCGTCGGGTCTTCGATTGGCGCATCGATGGCCGGGCCATCTAAGTTAAAACTTTCGCTCATCGCGGGTCAGGTCAATCCAGGGAAAGGGACAACCGGTCGGGCGGCCGGAACCGGATGGTCCGCAGCGTGCCTTCATCCCTTCAAGGAGAGGTCTCGGTCGCGAACCCACGTATTGTCATCATGGACCAGACCGGGCGACTAGGGGTTCGCCCGCGCGATTCTCAGCCGTTTTGGCCCGTCGACCCGCCCGAATGCCTCAGCGTTTGACAGCCGCCGCCGCAGGCGTGGCCTTGGCCATTTTGCCGGCCTTCTTTGCCGCTTCAAAAAAGTTGTCGACCTGGGCCGTTCCCTTGAGTTCGTCCAGCTTCTTGGCCATCGCCGCCCGTTGCTTTTTCTCGTGAATCAATCCGTACAATTCATCCTTCACCGCCGAATAGTCGGTCACGACGGGGTCGGTCAAACCCTGGCAACGTAGAATGATGTACTTGTCACCCGTCGCAATGATGCCGCTAAGTTCACCCGGCTTGAGCGAAAACGCTTCCTTTTCGATCGCCGGCTGACCACCAAATTTTCGGATCGGCGGCACCTTGCCGAAGTTGCTCTGCGAAACGGGTTCGACGCTGTACTGTTCGGCCAAATTCCCGAAGAATGCCTCGGTAGGATTGTTGCGGGCCTGCTCCCAAACTTTTTGTGCCGACCGCTGGTCCGATAGCACGATCGCCAACACCTCGACGCGGGCACCGAAATTCGATTCGAACCCCTGCACCAGATCTTCCTCGCTGATCTGTACCGAGCCCTCGACCAACTTGCCCAGTGCGACGCTCGGCCAAACCGAATCGTAGATGTACAGTTCGGCGGTCGCCGCACCTTCAGCGACAACGGCCTCTAACCACGCGGCAACGTCCGCCTGACCATCGTCGCGGACATATCCGAAGCTGGTGGCCGCCCGGGCGACCTCGGCGTCGAGATCCTCCTGCGTGACTTTCTTCTTTGCCTGAGCCAGCGCCTGCGCGAGAATCTTGCGGTTGATCTCGCCTTCGAGAACAATCCCTCCGTGTCGCTTGACACACTCAGCGGCCACTTGGGCGACCGTGACCTTTTGACCATTGACCGTAGCGGCAACGCCCGGGTTGCTCTTCATTGCCTCGGCGTCGCCGAGAATCTTGGTCACTTGGCTCTCTTTTTGGAGCTGGGCAAACAATTCGCTTGCCATCTCCCGCATCTTCTCATCGCGGATCGCGTCGCTGATCTGCTCGCGAATCGCCGGCATCGCTTGGGCGCTGGGACTGCTTGGCGGGAGGCGTCGGACGGCTTGCAACACCAACCACTGGTCGCCGATTTGCAGCGGATCGGAAATCGCGTTCTCGGCGAGCGAGAAGGCAACCTCTTCAAGTCGTGAATCGCCGCTAAAGCGGCGGATCGGCGGAATCAACCCGCGAACGCTGGCGCTCGCTTCGTCCTGACTGTACTGTTTCGCCAGCGTTCCAAATTCTTCGGGGTCCGCTTTCGCTCGTTGGCAGAGCGATTCCGCCAACTGCTGTTCGGAGACCATGATCATCCGACACTTCATCGCCTCGCCGTAGCGGCTGATAAAGACCCGGTTGAATTCGTCATCGCTGACCTGCACCTGGTCGCTGACCAACCGCCTCAGGGCGAGCATCGGCCAAATGATCTCACGACCGTACTGGTCGGGCGCGATGTCTCGCTCGTCTTGCAAAAGTTGCAAATAGCTTTCCATCGACAATCCGAACTTGGCCGCCATGCGATGGATCTCACCGCTCACTTCGCCTTCGGTGACCTGAATGCCGCGCGCCGCACAGGCCTGTAGGATCAGGTGCCGGTTGATCATGTTGTCGAGCATGTCCACGCCATAACGACGGACAGCTTCCTGTGCGAGCTGATCGTGGGTAATCGGGTCAGCGTTGACGACCGCAACCACCGAATTGACGTTCTGCCCGGCGGGAGAATCGGCCGACGCGTTGCCAACGATCCACGCGGCCGCCAAAGCCATCGCGGACCCAAAGCAGAGGCGAGCCGCCCCCATCGACAATCGTGCGCGAAGATTCATGAGCATGGTCATCCTTAACCGAAGGGGTGCGAAGATTCGTTGAACGGAAGGACTTTACAAAAAATTGCCCTTTCGGCTCAAGATCACCCTCGGAAACCGCCGATACTCGCGAATCAGCTCCCGAGAAGCCAAAGCCGGCCGGCGTAGAGCCACAGCGGAATCGTGAGGATTCCCGCGATGCCGGTGCCCAGCACGACACGCAACGCCGTCGTCGTGTCGCGGTCGTAGAGCCTCGCCAAGACGACCGGGAAAACGGCGGAAGGCATCGCCGCCTGCAACACAATCACCTGCTTCATATCGAGCGGCAATGCCATCAGTGACGCCGACCCGAGCATCAGAAGCGGCATCAATCCCTGGCGAAACCCGATCGCCAGCGCGATCGTTCCCCCGGACGTCTTCCAACTCGCCCCACGCACAAAGTCGACGATGATCGCGCCGCTGAGCAACAGGCCGAGCGGAATCGTGCACTGACCCAAGTCGTGAGTCATCTGCAACACCGGTGCAGGAATCACCTTGGCTGCCCCCATCTGTTTCAGCGACACCGCGACGAAAACCGCCACGACGGGCGGGCTCAAGAACGCCCGCCTCGCCGACATCCTTCCACCCCCCGCGATGATCCACAGACCGATACTCCATAACGCCAGATCGACGCCAACGTTGTGAATGATCAGCGTTACCTCGGCGTCGGGAAAGAAGTACTGGGCCAGCGGGATCGGTATGTACCCGTAATTGCAGACCCCGACCCCCAGCGCGAACGATCGCTGTGCGGCGTCGCCGACGATTCCAAACCAGTGGCCGATCGTGCGAGCGATCATCCAACCCAGCAGGAAGCCGAGCGCCGTCGTGGCGAACCCGATCGCCGGCGGGACCCACGCGGTGGCGAGCGTGTCGAGCCGGGAACCGGCCAAAATCCGGTCGATGAATAAGGCGGGTAGTAGCACATTCGCTGTGACATTCGCCAGCGATGCGTCAGACTCGCGCGTCAACCAGTGTCGGCGGCGTGCCAATGCCCCCACGCCCATCACCAAGAATACACCGGTGACTCGTGAGACGATGGGAAGGAAATCAGTCACGTAACGCGAATCCTCCCATTGCCATGGCACGCACCGCGGCCGCAGGGCCGTCCCAATGTTCAGCGGCTTTCTTGGTTTCGACCACGGGCAAGGTGGGCCGCGAGCGCGTCGGCAAGCGGGTCATCGTTGGGCCCGCAAAATCCCCAGTGCTGACGCCGTCGCCAACCTTCGGCGAACGCAAACCGCCCCGACATTTGACCGACCTCAGCCGAGAGATCACGCATCGTTTGGATGTACGAATCCATCCCCTGGCTTTTGTCCAGCCACTCCTTTTGACTGGCATGGCAGGCGAGCGACTCAGCTTTGGCTTCGAGAATATCGCTGATGTCGACGAAGTACTCCGGCTGGATCCGTTCGCCCATCGGCGTCGTGTTGCCTACCGGCTGGGCGTGGTAAACCGTGACCGGTTCTTCGTAGGTTGCGATCTCGGGGTCACTCTCGAAATTGGGCATCGCATGACAAAATGCCGCCGAGACCGCCAAACGACACGCGTTCTCGTGGTCCTCCATATAGTCGCTCGGAGAGTGGGTCAAAACGATCGACGGTTTTGCCATTCGAACCACCGCGGCGACTTTGCGAAGCAACGGCGTCGTGTAAGCAATCTCCATGTCGGGGCAGATCGGTGGGTAAAACGTCGCACCGAGCAGCTTGGCTGCCGCACGCGCCTCCTCCAACCTCACCGCTGAGCACGTGACGCGATCCATGGTCGTCGACCCTCGACATCCGTCAGCGAGGTTCATGTAATGCAGGTCCCAACCGAGTTGACGAAGCCGCAGGAGCGTGCCCGCCATGACGAATTCGATGTCATCGTGATGCGCCGCAATCGCGAGTACCGACGGCATAACCGAGGCTCCCAGGATCTGTTGAAAGTGCTGAGCTTATCCGAGGTCCCCAGCGACAACCCCGCTCGCTACAGAGAGATATCAGCGCAGCGATGAACCCGCAACACGCCGTGACCGGGCCCCACGCGTCTTCGCGGCCTCGGTTATGTTGGGTGGCCCCTAATCCGAATGTCCCCATGTCCCCGCCGGGACGCCATCTGAGAATCGACGTGATGAAAACCGATCGACGCACTCTCGCCTGCGGCATGATCACCTGGATGATGTTGGCGGCGGCGTTTGTGACGAACCCTGATTCGACGTTAGCCGTTGACCCCACCCGAAACTTCTCCAGCCCGCCCAGCGAACTCGAAGACCTTTTCTCACCTCCCGAGGCTTACCGCGACGACTTGGGAGATTTTCGTTCACCGTTGGAGTTCGCAGACGGACGTCGCGTGACGTCGGCCAGCCAGTGGCCGCTGCGGCGGGCCGAAATCCTTTCGACTTGGCACCGTCAGATGGGACCGTGGCCTCCGGTAATCGATTCGCCACGAGTCGAAACGATCGCCATCAGCCAACGGGAAAAGGTGACTCAGCACCATCTCCGGATCGGGATCGCACTGGACGGCGAAATGGTCGACGGCTTCCTGTTGGTGCCCGAGGGAACGGGGCCCTTTCCCGCGGTGCTCGTGGTCTATTACGACGCGCAAACGGGTGCCGGACTCGGAACCGAACTTCGCGATTTCGGCTGGCAATTGGCCCGGCGTGGTTTCGTCACGCTCTCGATCGGAACGGCCAATTCCGGGGTCGATCTTGAGGACCGAGCCAAGGCACGTGGTCCGCTGTATCTCGGGCCGGCGGGAAAGCCGGTCCGCATCCAACCGCTCTCGGCCCTCGCGTACTCCGCCGCCAACGCCCACACCTGGCTTGCTCAGCGACCCGACGTGAAACCGCAGCGGATCGGGATCGTGGGACACTCGTTCGGCGGCAAATGGGCCTTGATGGCATCGTGCCTGCATGAACCCTTCGCCTGCGCCGTTTGGTCCGATGGTGGAATCGTGTTCGACGAACGCGACCGGCGCAAGGACAATCCGGGCGGCAGCGTCAATTACTGGGATATTTGGTACCTCGGCGCCGAACCCGGTTTGCTGGCCACGCCCGAGAACGTCGGCCGTTTCCGCAAACTTCCCAGCGAGGATCAGCCGCGGACGGGAGCCTACCAGACGCTCATCGAGGGCGGTCATGACTTGGTCGAGTTGCACGCTTTGATGGCACCCCGCCCGTTTCTCGTTTCTGGCGGCAGCGCCGATCGAGCCGAACGCTGGCAGGCGCTCAACCATTCGATCGCCGTCAATCGACTGCTCGGCGTCGAGCACCGTGTCGCGATGAGCCAGCGCGAGGCCCATGCCCCGACGCCAGAATCGAATGAACAGATCTATCGCTTCTTCCAGTGGTGGCTGAGGGACCGGCCGTGAGCTTTCCCGCTGGCCCCCCCTCACGAACCGACATTCCAGTGCCATACGAGCCGCCGTGCGCAAGCACGCGGACTGTCCCCCCCGCACGAACTGGCGCTCCGGTAGCATACAAGCCGCCATGCGCCAGCATGCGGACGCTCTACTCGCTCCCCCTCACGAACTGGCGCTGCGGTAGCTTCGAAGCGAAAGACGGAACAACCAGCGGCTGAAGCACACGCTGAGCACGGTCGCGATCAGTGCCCAGATGAACAGCGGCAACTCCCAACCGGCTCGCGGATCGAGCGGCATCGCAAGCACCCGCGCCGGAACATTGACGACAACCAGAACCGGCACGACGAACGTGAAGAATCCCAACAGCGGTTTGCCCCACCCGACATTGTAAATTTCCATCGGGTAACGGCTGAAGTTCGTGATGTAAAACCAAAAGTCATACAACGTTTGGTTTCGCCCCATCCAAACGCTCGTGGCCGCCAAAGAGATCATCACGCTGTACATGATCGCCACGCCGGTGAGCAAAAAGCCAATGTAAAGCACGACCGCGGTCGCCGAGGGGATTCGCGGATCGACCTCACGGGTTGCCATCGAAGCCAAGCTGATCGCGGCGATCACCAGGCCGGCAAAGAAGTTCGACAGCGCGCTCCATTCGATTCGCCGAAACGAGATCAAAAACTGCGTGTCGATCGGTTTGAGCAGCGCGAAATCGAGACCGCCCGAACGGATCAACTCACTGAACTCCTCGGCGTTGCTCATGAAGAATGTCTGCACGAGGCTGTTGATGAACCAGGTCGTCGCCAAGAACAAAAAGAACTCGGCACGGTGCCACCCCGAATCACGTCCGATACTCTCGGTGAACTGAAAGATGATCAGGTAAAAGCCGACATTCATTGCCGTCCACGACACACTGCTGATGCACTGAAAAATAAAATTGGCGCGAAATGTCATGTCGCGGACGAGGCTATTTCGCGCAAAGGTGAGGAACACGC
>JBGTCJ010000441.1:0-4458 GCA_041748895.1 Pirellulaceae bacterium | reverse complement strand
CCAAAGACCGGGGCACGCCTGTTTCGAAGGTCGCTCGGATAACTGTCCGGCGGCCGATGGCGAAGTTTTCATTGATCGCCGGTCCATCCGTTCAAAAGTCTTGATCAACCGCCATGCGTCAGCCAACCCCATCCATCGTCGCGCCGCTGCTCGCCATCGTCATCGCGCTAGCGGCATCATCACTGGCGAATGCTCAGTCGCTCGGACGCGGGTTGCCGGCTCCCGCCGGGAAGCCCGGTAACATTCATCGCCTTTATAGTGGCGACATGCCGCCGGGCATCGTCGGCTCGGCTAGGCTCCAGCGGTGGGGTTTCTCCGGCGGATACTTCCAACCGGTTGCGTTGGGCGGCCCCCAGTCCGCGCAGTTTTCACTCGCCTCCGACGGTGGCTTCCTTCCACCCACATCGGGACGATTGCATGCCGGTCTGCTGATCGGCGCGGTCTATCGTTTCCGGATCTCCTCGATCCCGGGATTCGAGGGCGAAGAGCTCTATCCCACGGTTGAAGTGATCGACCGTACGTATCCGCCCGGACATCTCGCCAATCGTTTTGCGATCCCCATCAACCTGGATCAGGAAGATCTCGAAGATGCACTTGCGGGTCGTTTCGTGACACGCGTGGTTTACCTCGAAGACCCGACCCAAGCGGTCCCGATCGCTGAAACGCCCCAGTCCTCCCGAGCGCTTGACATCCCTGCCAACCAAGACGCACTGGCCGTAGCGGACACCCTGGGCAAACCGGTGGCCATTGTCCGAATCGGATCGGTGACACCGCCCACTTCCGACGTCCTTCTCCCACAATTCTTCTTCGGTTACCCGCCATGGAATCCGATCGAAGAGTCCGCGGTCGTCGAACCATCGGCTGGTCAGCAAAGCACCACGACCGATCTTCCGCTTCGAGACGAAAACCCACCTGCCTACCGCGTTGGCGATTCGCCGCGGCTGACGCCAACGAACTAACGCATCGTGACCGACTCAACTTCACTTCCAGCACCCTGCAACGATATGCGTCTGCGAAACACACTTTCCAGTGCCAAGCCCGGCGTTTACGCCCTGCTGGCTTGCTTGGTTGTTGGCGGCTGCTCCACGCGGGGAGTCGTTGAACCCGGACTCACGAAGCCGGGGGTCGCGGCGCCGGCGCCAAACCAGCAGCTTTCGGGACCGACGACGGATTCACGACCGTCTGCGAGCCAACCGAATGGTCACGTTGATCCGGCATCGTCGATATCTGATTCGCAGGCAGCGGACGTACAACTGGTTCAGCACTGCCAGGTGCCGGTCGGCGGATCGGTGCAGCCGGCTCCGTGGTGTTCGGCACAGGGCTGCGCTACCTGCATGGCGGGTCCGCATGGATACGCCGATTTTGGACCGATCAGCCACAACCCACAGGGAATCGATCCCAACGAATTCCTCTGCAACGGCGGAGACCGACCTCCGGCCGCACGCGCGCGATACAACGACCAATTCGTCGGTGTCGATCTTGAGGACACGGTCGTTCGATACACGACCGACGCGGGCAACGTTCATGTGCAGGAGAGCAACCGGGTTTGCCTCTACGCGCCAAGATTCGCTTCAGTCCGCAAGGTGACTGGTGCCGAGTCGGGAGGAATGGCGATTTCCGTGGTGGCACTGGATAAGCCCGAGGGACCGATCCGGATGAGGGTCAACGAGCCTGGTTTGGCGCTGACGGGACGTGACGAGCTGCGTTACGGCGAGAGGACCCGCGGACCGGACGCGATTCGAGCGCGTGATCGCGGTGTACCGATCGAAGGAATTCTGCAACCCGAAATGGCTGCGGAGGTTCTCGCGGCGATCATGAATCTCGCTCTGGTAAATCGCGGCATACTCATCGACCTCGACGAGCCGCTCATTCGCCGTGCGGCGCTTTCGGCCATCACTTGGTCGATCGACCAAGAAATGCAGGTGGTCGTCGCCGGATTAGCGCCGATCAGCATCACTCGCGACCAATCCGCCGAAGAGCTGACGGTCTATGAGCTACCTGATGCGGGACGTCTGCGGATCTGCAAGCTCGCCGACAAAAGCGACGCGTTACCCGGGGAGATCGTGACTTTCGTGATCCGTGTCGACAACATTGGCGACTCAGCCGTCGACGAAATTGTCTTGACCGATAGCCTCACGACCCGACTCGAGTACGTTGAAGATAGCCAATCGAGCACTGTTGAGGCCGAGTTCAGCTACACCGAGAACGTTGGCCAATCGCTTCAACTCACGTGGAAACTGGCGTCGCCACTGAAAGTCGGTGAGGGCGCGAAAATCGAATTCCGCTGCAGAGTGCGGTAAGCTCCGAACCGGCCCCGATTTCGCCGATCAAGATCGCCGATCAAGATTCGACTGGGGCGTCGCCTGATTCGGTCTGCAATTGGCCCTGAATCGCCTCGTAGACCTCTTGTCGATGGACGGGCACTTCACGCGGGGCTTCGACCCCAAGACGGACTTTGTCGCCGCGGATCTCGACCACAACGATCCGAATGTCGTTGTTGATAACGATGCTCTCGTTCTTTTTTCTCGACAACACTAACATGATGGTTCATTCCTTTGTAACAGGCCCCTCTGTCAGGCCAACTGACAAACGTAGCGGCGGATTGCACTGCGATTACCGGTATCAGTCAGCCGGCCCAGAACAACGCAACGTCGGCGTCAACGGGACTTTCCGTCAGATTCACTCTACGACATCGCTGGCAATCGTCAAGCGATTGCAACCCCAAAACGCTGATTTAGTTGATTTTCTTCAACTTTTCGGGGCGAACCTACCAGAAGCGAGGGTCAAGGCGGCGTCAATTACAGCTGTTTGGCACTAAACGTGTCGCCGCGCGACAAATCACCCGTCTCCAATCCGAGCCGAAACCACCGTAGCCGCTGCTCACTCGTTCCATGTGTGAATGATTCGGGAACGACCCGTCCTCCGCTACGTTTCTGCAGCGTGTCATCGCCAATCGCGCTCGCTGCCCGAAGAGCACTTTCGACGTCACCCGGTTCGAGGATGTCCATCATCCGCTGCGCGTGGTGCAAGCAGACTCCCGCGTAGAAGTCGGCCCGGCAACTCGAGTCTCACCGAGTAGTCATTGTAGGTTTGTTGATCGACCCGCCGGCGAAGTTGTTCCATCTGGTCGGTTCGACCCAGCAAATTCTGGACATGGTGTCCCACCTCGTGCGCGATAACGTAGGCCTGCGCCAACTCGCCGGGTGCCCCGAGTTGTTGTTCGAGCTGAAGAAAGAATTTGGTGTCGAGATAGAGCTTGTTGTCCGCTGGGCAGTAGAAGGGGCCGCTGGCTGATTCGGCGAAACCACACGCCGACTGAACTTGCCCAGAGAACAGCACGAGCACAGGCTCGCGGTACTTCATACCCTGTTCGGCAAATAGCTTTCGCCAGACCTCTTCGGTGTCGGCAAGAACCACTTTTGCGAATTGGCCGCGAAGCTCTTCTTCAGGATCGAGAGGCTCGGCCTCTCCAACGGGTGCATTCGCGCCGGGACCTGGTTGACCGGCCTGCTGCAGCAAAGGACGTGGGTCGCCACCCAGCAGCCCGATTACCAGCGCAAGTAGGAGTACCCCCAGGCCGCCACCGACGACCACAGGCGCAGCCGATCGACGACGATCCTCAACATTTCCACTTTCTCGACGCCCCTGCCAACGCATCGCTTGCACTCCCAACGCCAACGAAGGCTAACACGAACCGACGCAGCTCACCTTTCAACGGGATCGGGATCCGTTCGGTATGACGAGCAAAATATAGCTTTTCGTGATCGCCTAGGGGAGTGTCCGAAACCGCACATTTCGGACCTCCGAATCGGTCTGGAAGGCCGCGATCCCAATAGGCAGGGAGGGCTCCATCTCACCCCGAATTTCGAACTGATGCCCTTCCCGCTCAACCACGAAAAGGGACTCGTCGTCCAACCAAGCTTCGATGCTCTCGGGCTTCACGGCGACGCGAACCCGGTACCATCGCTCCTTCTCGAACGGGTAGATCTGCATGGTGTCGTTGTTGGCCGCATCGTTGCCATCGATACTCGAGAGGCCGACCAGCGAACCTCCCCAGCCGCCTAGGATCAGACTGCAACTGCCTTCGCCGACCGGAAAAGTGAGTCCACAAAAAAAGTCGAATCCACCCACCCGCCTGGCCTCCAACTCGATTTCGAACTGGTCTTTGGGAAACTCGCCCGTCCAGCGGACACCGGTCAGAGGGTCGCCAAAACCGAGCGAAATCACTCCATCCGCCATTTCGACGGTACCCTCGCCTCCAAACCGCACCGTTTCCCACTTTGCCGTTTCATCATCCGTCAACGGTCGCCACGTCTGGGCCACCTTCGGCGCCGCAGATGTCTCCTGCGCAAACGACGACAAGGGAACCTGATGCAGAAAGGCGGCAAAAACGACCATGGTCAGCATTCCGAGAGGTGTGTTCGCTGAAGGGTGCATACGTTGATTCGCTCTCTGATT
>JBGTCJ010000440.1:0-7934 GCA_041748895.1 Pirellulaceae bacterium | reverse complement strand
AAACAGCCCCATCGGAAGACACTCCTTAACTATCGTGCGGTTCTCGAAACGACTACGGTGGCCGGGGAGGCAATGTGTTCGCCGTGCGGTTGGTCGTCAAGGACGTTGTGGCAGGCAACCGAGCGGCCTACCTTGAGCGTTTTCGTCTGACGTGGCGATACGTTGAGATCCCCTCGCGGTTGTCGTAGCTGATCAGAACGGCGCCGGGAGCACCGCACCTCCGCATGATGCTGCGGAACAGCAACTGCTCATCAGGCCAGGGATACGCGTAGACCAAATCGAAGTCCCTCAGCTCTCGATCGAGCTCATCGTAACCGGCTCCTGCGGTTGTGGCCGTGCGGTAGAACTCGTCACCCTCGATCAGGTTGGCCTCGAATTCATCAGGGACAAACGACCCGCACGCGAACTGCACATCCGCGTCGTATTTCTTTGCCAGCGAATCGGCGAGGGCGACCAATTCGGGTTGAATTTCGATCCCGCAGGCTTCGAACCCCAGACGCGCGGCCATGATGGCCACGACCCCGAGCCCCGAGCCCCATTCGAGGAAAGTTGAGGCGCGACCCTGATAGGACTCGAGCGTTCTCAGAGCGGCCTCGAAGTCCGAGCCGACGTAGCCTTCGAAGGCGGGAGCGTTCTCATGTTGATTCCAGAGCTCCGCCGCGTCTTGCCAGAGCGACCGCAGGTCGGAGTGGAAACCGGCGTTTGAATTCATTATCGAGACAGCGGATACCGTGAGCGAGGGAACGAAGCAGGTTGAAAGCGAGCTGGTATTGTGACGACCGCTGGGGGCGGGGTATGGTCCCAGCGTGCTCGATTGGATCGTGACCTGTGAGGGATGTCCAGGCTGTGCTAGCTACTGCTGACCACTCGCTCGCGACACCGCTGGAGCGGTTGAGGATGATTCGCGACGTGATCGCCGCCGAGGGGTTGGCGCTCGCAAGGGTGGCTCGCGAGTTGTCGCCCGCGGCGGTTGAAGCGGCCGAACGGACGGCACATTGTCCTGGCTGTGTCGTCGTGACCGGTGTGGGCAAGGCGGGGATCGTCGGCCAGAAGTTGGTCGCCACGCTTGGAAGTACAGGCAACCGCGCCCATTTTCTGCATCCCAGCGAAGCGATCCACGGTGACCTGGGACGGGTCGGTAGCGACGACTTGGTATGGGCGATATCCAACAGCGGGCGAACCGAAGAGGTTCTCAGGATCGCGCCCCAATTGAGAGCCCAGTCCTTGGGTCTGATCGCGATCACGGCGAGCGAGGACAATCCTTTGGCGAGCCTGGCCGATGTCGTGGTCGCGTTTGGCAAGCATGAGGAGGCGGATCCGCTCGGACTTGCTCCCACCACGTCGACCACGGTGATGATGGCCGTTGGTGACGCGATTGCCATCCTGGCGAGTCGATTGGTTCAGTTCGCGGCGGTCGATTTCGCCAAGTTCCACCCCGGCGGCAGCCTGGGTCAAAAGTTGGCGCCCGTCGATCGACTGATGCGCCCGCTCGATGCCTGTCGGGTTGCGACCCTGACGAGCACGGTCCGCGACACGATGGTATCGACCGGCCGCGATGGCCGACGGTCGGGTGCCGTGATGCTGGTGAATCCTGACGGTACGCTCGCAGGAATCTTCACCGACAGCGATTTGGCGAGGCTTTTGGAAATGCGGCGTGACGCGCTGCTCGACGCGCCGATCGGCGATGTCATGACGCGCGACGTGCAGCGAATTCGCTCGGGCCTTTTGTTGGAGGAGGCGATCAAGATTTTGGCATTCAAGCGGATCAGCGAGCTGCCGGTTGTCGATGTCTGGGACCGGCCGATCGGAATGCTCGACATCACCGATGTGATCAGCATCAGTGCGAACGAGTCGCAATCGCTTTCGCCGACCGCTCCCGTCCACTCGCTCCCTGCGGGAATCGCCCCCGCGTCGGGCGTCAGCGTGACCGTCGGTAACGCGATTCGGCGGAGGGCGTGATGACCGTTCGAATCGGGTCACGACCTGCCGCGGGGCCCAGTGGAGATGACATCGCGATCGCCGAGCCAATCGAGTTCATCCTTTCGGACGTGGATGGCGTGATGACCGACGGGCGCTTGATTTTTGACAACGCGGGCTTGGAGTCCAAACAATTTCATGTTCGCGACGGCCTGGCGATCAAACTTTGGCAACGCAGCGGGTTGGCGTTCGGAATTTTGACCTCACGAAGTAGTCAGATCGTTCGCAATCGTGCGGCGGAACTCGGCGTGACGCACCTGCGTCAAGGGTTTGAGGACAAGTTACCGGCGGCGATCGAATTGATGGAGCAGGTGGGTGTGACGCCAGCTCAGACGTGTTACGTCGGCGACGACCTTCCCGATCTCCGAGTGATGCGGCGGGTCGGCTTGTCCGTGGCCCCGCGTGACGCTTGCCGCGACGTCCGCGACACGGCGACATGGGTGCTTGAGTCGGGAGGTGGTGAGGGCGCTGTCCGCGAATTGATCGAGCGGTTGCTGCGTGCCAAATCAAGATGGGAGGAACACACGGCCGGATGACCGCACTGTCATCCGTCGCGGTTGTCACATGCTCGCGCGCCTCATCCGTCTGATCGTGTCCTCGGCCTTCCTCGGCGCCGCGTGTGTCGCGTACCAATGGACTTTCGTCCGATGGCTCGAACAGGATCGTGTGACGGCGGCACTCGTGACCCAGTTACCGGTCGTGAGGGCACACGACCGTTTGTCCTCGTTGTTTCCCGAATCATCGTGGCAGCGAGGGAATTGCAAGCGGCTGCAGACCCGCGACGGCGTGCTGCTGTTCGATCAATTGAAGCAGATCGATGACGACCAGTGGAAGCTTTGGCCGGTGTCGGTCGTGTTGGGTACGCAGGGCGACCAACCGTTGGTACTCGAAGCGCCCGAAGGTGCCGAAATCAAGTTTGCCGAGTCACTCGATGTGATGAGCGGTGGCGCTCCTCCGATCGAGCGTGGCCGGATGATCGGCAAGGTTCACATCCACGGGGCGATCAGCTCTGACGATTCGCGAAGGATTGAGATTGAGGCATCCGAAGTCGGCATCGACCACCGCAAGCTTTGGACGACGCAACCGATTCGTCTGCGGTTGGGTGACGCGCGATTGGCCGGCCGCGACTTGACCCTGCACCTTGCGACCGGAGGAGGGATCCCTTCAGGTACCGACGCGGCGATTTCGGTGCTGGATCGGTTGGAGTTGATTTACTTGGATGAGCTTTTCGTACCGCTTCCTCAGCAGGGATCGGTATCGCGACCAGGAGCACCGGGAGCCAGCGCCCATGCGAAATGCGCAGGCCGCGTCGTGTTTCATTTCGCGACGGGTGAATTGACGCTACGTGATCGAGTCGTGCTCGAACACCGCACTGGCGATGGGAACGCGGATCGGTTTGAGTGCGGATTGATTCGCCTTCGCTTGGCCGATCTGCTCCGCAGCCGACCCGCAGGCGACGGCGTCGACGATGTGCTGCTGTCGCTATTCGCGGAGGGGCACCCGCTGCGGGCGACGATACCGAGGTGGGATGCGTCGCTCACGGCCGAGCAGTTGATGATCGATACCAAGTCGGGGATGATCCAGATCCGCGGTCAGGACGGGGTGGAGATCGCGTACGCGGGCAATCGCGGGCGATTCGCGCAGGTTGACTATCAACTCGATCCGGAGAATCCGACCCGGATCGGAATGTTCGCCGCCCCCGGTCCGGGCGCAATGCGGCTGGGTAGTGAGCCATCGGACGCATTGGCTTCGCGGCCGCAGCGGCGAGTGGACCCGAGCACGATCCCCCTTCGTGAATTGACGTGGTCGGCGGGTGTCCGCCTGGAACCGAGCGAGAGCGCAGACGCGGCGACGCTCGTCCTGCGAGTCGACGGGGAAGTAACGGGTGCTTTGAGTGATGGCGGGAGTTGTCGCTGCGATTCCGCGATGCTGGTGATGCAAATGGCCGTGCCGCCGACGCTTGACGAGGCGGTCACCGACTCCCCGTCCTCCATGGCGTCGATGCCGCGTCGTCCGTGGTCGAATTTGCAGATCAAGCGTTTTCAAGCGGCCGGTCGAGTCCAGTTGCAGAGCGCTGATTTTTCGATCGCCACTCGGCTCCTGCAGCTCTATTTTGAGAACGTGCCGGCGGGCCAATCCCCTCGCAGCGGTGCTGCGACTCTCGGTTCGAAGCCACGTGGTCGCGCGGGCACGTCAATGACTTTGGGGTCGTACTTCGGGTCCCAACAGGCGGACGAGGGGTCAGCCACATCGACGCCCATTCGGGTCGATCGGCCTCAGATCCATGGTGACACCATCAACGCCAAACTGCGGCTGGCGGGTGACGAATTGACGGCGACCGACCTCACTGTCGTCGGCAACGTGGTGTTGAAGCACAATATGCAGACTCCGAGCGGACCTCTGCTGGCGACCTTGACCGGCGAGCAGTTGCAGATGACCGATGGCGGCGGCAACGAAGTATTGCAAATTGGTAGTGGGGTCGACCAACCGGCAAAGTTTCTACTGGGCGACGGTTACTTTATCGGTCCCATGATCCAGATACGGATGGCCGACAACGTTGTCTGGATTAGGGATGCCGGCGAGTTTCAGTTGCCTTCGCAAATCATGCCGAGCTTTGGCGGCACGACGGTATCGGCCGGCACGCTCCGTTCAACTACCGCAGAACCGCCGACCAAGGCATCGACAATCCGTTGGCTCACACCGCCTCGTTGCCGTTGGCAAGGTCAGATGATTTTCGACGGACGCACGGTCGTCCTGAGTGACGGCGTCGACTTTCACGCGACCCTGGTCGCGGGGGAGCAGAAAGACATCTGGGATTTGGCGCTGACGGGCGATCAGGTTCAGGTCGTGCTCGAGCAAGACGTCAAGGTTCGCGACGTCGACTCGGTCCGCGGGGCGTCGATTCATCACGTTTCGATCACATCGTCCGATCCACACCCGTTGTTGTTGACGGCGAACCAGTTGAACAGCTTGGGAATGCGTCAATCACGACATTTGCTCGCGGCGCCCGAACTGACGCTCAGCCCCGATCGGGGAACACTCAACGGATCGGGTCCGGGTTGGTATCGGGCGTGGACGATGTCGCAGTCGCTGCCAGGATTGGTCGCGAGTCAGGCGCCAGAGGTCGGCGATGATCCTTCGATGACCGGTCTGCATTTGGTTTATCAGCAGTCGCTTGAAGCCGACCTGAATCAACATCAGCTCGATTTTCTGCGAGGGGTTCGCATCGCAAGCCGCGCGGTTGGCTCGTGGGAAGATCGGATTGAAGTGGAGAAGATGGAGGGTCTGCGGCAGGGCGAATCGATGCTGGATTGTGATCGCCTGCGACTGGCCATCGATCAATCGAGGGTTGGACTATCGCTTACGGTGCCTTGGGAGCTGGAGGCGATGGGAGGCGTCGCTTTTCAAACACGAAACGAAAAAGGATTGTTTAGCGGTAACGCGGACCGAGCCTCTTACGCCGCGATCAAGGACCTCTTTCTGATTGAAGGAGCCCCTGGACAACCCGCCAGTTTCAACCAGACATTGCCGACCGGTCAGGCGGGCATGAGCCTTGCGGTCAAGAGGATGGCGGTCAATCCAAAATCGATGGAGCTTGAAAACGTCGAACTCGATCGATTCAACTTTGGCACCTTGCCTCAAACACGGCGATGACGCCTAGCGAATCTGCGCTTCCATTTCACGGATGTAGGCCCGCAGGCGTTCGAGCTCATCGGCCGTCGATTTGAGTTTGAGCATCGTCTCCACGCGCTTGAGCAGACCGAGTTTGCTATAGGGCTTGCTCAGAAAGTCATCGGTACCGGCTTTGACGGCACGTTCGATGTCGCCCAGTTCGTTCAGCGCCGTGACCATCAGCACCATCACGTGCCGAGTTTCAGGATCGCCCTTGACCTTCTGACAAACCTCAAATCCGCTCAACTTGGGCATCATCACGTCGAGCAGGATCAAGTCCGGCCGAAACGAATGAACCTTGTCGAGCGTGTCTTGGCCATCCACCGCGGTTTCGATCTCACAATCGACCTGGCTCAGGTGGGCTTCGAGCAACTCGCGGTTTGCCAAGTTGTCGTCGGCGATCAGGATGCGATGTTCGGCCATGACGGCGCGTGTTCCCGGGTTTCTTGGCAGGGTGACGAGGATCGGTTCGGCTGAATCAGGCGTGACATGGGCGACGAAATCAGGCGACAAAAGCGGCAGTCCGTTCGGCCGGTACTGGGAAATGCTCGCAGAGTTCGCGCACCTCGCCAGCGATCCTACCGAGTATCGCCGGTTGATCGGCATTGCGAAGTGCTTCGTCAATCCACTGGGCAATCTGCCGCATCTCGCTCTCGCCCATTCCGCGAGTGGTCAGGGCGGGTGTTCCGATCCGAATTCCCGACGGGTCCATCGGCTTGCGGGTGTCAAACGGAATCATGTTCATATTGACCGTGATTCCGCAGTGTTCGAGCGCCGCTTCGGCCTTTTTCCCACCGAGGCCAACGGCGGTCACATCGACGAGCATCAGATGGTTATCGGTGCCGCCACTGACCAGCGGAAGGCCGAGCTGCATGAGGCATTCTGCGAGCAGCTTGGCATTGCTGACGACCCGTCGGCCGTAGGCCTTGAAATCGTCGGTCAGGGCCTCAGCGAAGCAGACCGCCTTACCGGCGATGACGTGCATCAATGGTCCGCCTTGAATTCCGGGAAAGACGCTGCGGTTGACGTCCCTCAGATTTTCTTCCCGGCAGAGGATCAATCCACTTCGGGGGCCGCGAAGCGTTTTGTGCGTGGTCGTGGTCACGAAGTCGGCGTGAGGAACGGGATTGTCGTGGACGCCGGCGGCGACCAGCCCGGCGTAATGCGCCATGTCGACCATCAACAGGGCGCCGACTTCGGCAGCGATCTCCGCGAACCGTTGATGAGGAATCTCGCGGGGGTACGCGCTGGCGCCGGCCACGATCAATTTAGGACGATGCTCCCTGGCCAGAGAGAGGATTTGGTCAAAGTCGAGGCGACAGGTCTTCGGATCGACCCCGTAGTTCACGAAATGGTAGAGCTGGCCACTGATGTTGAGCTTCATTCCGTGGGTCAGGTGACCACCTTGGGCGAGATCGAGCCCGAGCACCGTATCACCCGGCTTGAGGCACGTCAGGTAGACCGCCGTGTTGGCCTGCGAGCCGCTGTGAGGCTGGACGTTCGCGGCCTCGGCGCCGAAGAGCAGTTTGGCGCGATCGATCGCGAGTTGTTCGACGGTATCGACGAACTGACATCCGCCGTAGTACCTTCGACCGGGATAACCTTCGGCATATTTATTGGTGAGCACGCTTCCAGCCGCCTGCATGATCGCCAGACTGGTGTAATTCTCGCTCGCGATCATCTCCAGGCCCTCCTGCTGTCGGCGAGCCTCGGAAACGATGGCATCCCAAACGGCGGGGTCCTGCTGTTCAAGTGGCGTCATAGTCAGTGGCGAGTGGCGGAAATGGACAGGGTCAAATCGGTAACGGTTGGAACGAATTCCGATTGTCGGCCGCTGCCGGCCAACCGTCAATGCGAAGGAAAAGTCAACCGATCGCTCGGGTCTCTGGCGAAAGTATTGGTAAAATCGTTCGCCAAGGCGTAAAACAAACGGTTAGTCCGGTGCGTCTAAACGCTAAGGGTCCCCGGGCGACTCGCTTTTTCGAGCATCCCGTCCCCCGATGACGTAGGTTACGCGAGAAGGCCGTAGCGAAACCCTGTTTCCTTTCACACCAGTTGCAAGAAGTTCCGCCGATGAGTTGTCGAATTTGGCTTGGATGGGTTCTGGCTGCGGTTCTGTACCCGGTGGTGGCGGTGGGGCAGGAGAAACCAACTTCGCCCGATGGGTTGCCTCCGTTCGCTGAGGTGAGTAAGGATTTTGTGGCGATCCCATGCTCGGATCAGAAGATTACCAAAGGGTTGTTCAACCTCTGGAAGCGGGATCGCGATTCGCAGCTGATCGGCAA
>JBGTCJ010000439.1:0-11293 GCA_041748895.1 Pirellulaceae bacterium | reverse complement strand
AGACATTCAGCCCAATCGTCAAAATCGGCGCAATCGCTAACCGCCGTCGGCCACAGCCGGCGGCGCGATGCAACAAAAAACCCCGGACGGACGCGATTCGTGCGGCGTCGGGGGTTGATCGTCGAGGTCGTGAGATCTTGGGCGGCGCGATGCCTAGAATTCCTGGTTGACTACTTCCCGGTTGGCACGGGTTCCGAGCGATCCCCAAAGCCCGAAGGGACTCTGCTGACCGGCGACAATCGTCACCGGGTCAAAGCGAGAGTTGCCGGCCTCAATCGAGTCGGTGATAAACTTCACCGCTCCGTCGGCCATCAGCACGTGAACGCCACCTTGGTGGCGGCTGCTCGCCGACCAGTTGCCTTCGGACCACTCGTTCGTCGTGGGGAGACACAGCTCACTGTTGGGCGGAAGGTAGGTGGTGAAGAGGGTATGGAGATTCGCCCGGGCGGCCCAGTTGAATCCACGCCCCAGACCTTGAAGCAGGGCGCCGGTGTAGATTGCCGGGTCCGGGTCCTGCGCGGGGAACGTTGCTTGAGCCCAAAACCTCGGTCGCAGCGGATCGATCTGGCCACTGTCGCGGCAAATCATCGCCATCGTGTTGTTGTTGCGGTACGATCCGCGGGTGCGGATGTCTCGATCGCCGAGATCCGTCGCAATTTCGCCACACATGATGGTGTTCGTGGTGCCGTCAAGGATGTCGGTGAACCTCAATCGCTTCTGAGTTACAAACACGCCGCGAAGGTAGCGGGCAGTGTTCGTCGCTCGCCCATTGTTTGGGCGGCCTTGATTTTGAACCGGGCCGCAGAAGGAAAAGTGAGCGTTATCTCCCAAACAACCCGCGTAGTTGGTACGCCCCATCGCCGGTAGACCAACGCCTGGATCGCTGGGACAACGGAAGGTCGAGATTTCGGTCACGTGGGGCCGGTATCCGTAATGCCCGGTTCCGGGTTTGGGACCCATCGCGTTCCAGATCGGTGGCGTTCCGGCGACACCGGAATTGTTGACCAGCGGGTTGGAGATCTGCTCCCATAGCGCTTGCTGTTCGACGAACGGCAGGAGCGGAACAAGGTAACTGAGGTGGCTTTGCGAGGTGTTGAAGGAGTGCACGTAGAGGTTGGTTGAGGCCGGATCCCACCCGGTGCCGGTGCCCGAGGTCGGCAATTCGTTGTATGCCGCATGGTAATTGTGAACGCCCAAACCGATCTGCTTGAAATTGTTGCCGCAGCTCATGCGGCGCGCCGCTTCACGAGCCGCCTGAACCGCGGGCAGCAGCAGCCCCACCATCACGCCAATAATGGCGATCACGACGAGCAATTCGACCAAGGTGAATCCGACGCGAAACTTTCGAGACATGTGTGAACCTACTTGGGAAAATGTCAACGGGAAAAACAGGCAAAATGGGTAAACCAAGGGGAGCCTACTGGTCCGCCGCCTTGCTGAAACCGGCGTCCATCGCTTTCTGCTGGTCGGGCGTGATTTGGTAAGGGTTGTCGGCGGGAATCTCCAACTCGGCTGTTTTTGGCTTTCCGCATCCGGTCAGACCAAAAACCACGAATGCAACCGTCAACAGGTTGAGGAACGACTTGAGCACCAAACGAACTCCTTGAGTTGATAAGAGAAGCGAGGGACTAGACCGCAGCGGCCGCTGGTTGACCACGAAGTGCGTGATTCCGGTCTTACCGGTCCCCGTATGATCGCGTTCGGGGTATTTGATCTCACGCAAAATCGAAACAAATTCTTTTCTTCCGCTTCTGGTGTGAGATCTGCCGCGATCGGAGCGATCAACAGAGTGGTTCAATCACCACTTGAAGAGGGTCATCGCTTATGGATTCCGTTTCACCGGCGTTTGCTACTGAACTGGCACGGTGCCAGAGCGGTGTCTATGCGTACATCCTCACGTTGGTGCACGACCGCGTCGCAGCTCAAGACATCCTGCAAGACGTCAATTTGACGGCGCTTCAGAAAGCCGCGGAGTTTACCGAGGGAACGAATTTTTTCTCATGGGCGTCACGGATCGCGTACTTCCATGTCCTGAGATACCGGCGGAAGCAGGGCAAGGATCGATTGGTGTTCACCGACGACGTGCTCGATTATTTGGCGGAACGTCAGGCGGACCGCTTTGAGGAAGTCGGCCAGCGTGCCGGAGCGCTCAAGTTCTGCTTGGAGAAACTGAGCGGAAAGCAGCGAGAACTCCTCGAACAGCGTTACGCGGAGGGCGGTTCGGTTTTGCGGATGGCTCAAGCGAACGGACAGTCGGTTGGGGCGATTTCCCAGTCGCTGTATCGGATTCGAGAGTCGCTGCTGATGTGCATCGAGAAAAAGTTGGCAAGCGAAAGCGGTTGAGGTTGGTTTCGAAAGTTCACTCCTTTCATCAAAAACACTGTGTCAAGAGAAGAACAACTTCGTACTCTGATCAATCGACTGATTGATCAAACGATCACTGCGGAGGAGTGCGGTCGGCTCACCGATTGGCTTCACGGTGACCCAGAATCGTGCGAAATCTATCTCAACGCGATGACGCTCGAAGCGCACCTGCACACGGAGGCGGGCGCCCCAATCAACTCGCTGATTCCCGGATTCGACCCGGTCACGCTTTCCGGCGATGTCAAGCCGAATGATCGACTTTCGGCCCTCTATCGCATCTGCGGGCTGGGCCTATTGGCAGCCTCCGTATTGGTCCTGGTCTTTTCTTTTGGACGCTCAATGTCACCCATTGAACGGGCCGTTCCGGTCACGGCCGGGCTGCAGTCGATCGCGACGGTCATCTTTGAGGACCAATGTCGTTGGCAGCAGCCCGAGGAACTTTTGGAGGGTTTTCGAATCGCCCCAGGACGGCTCCATTTGTCATCCGGAACGGCCATCCTCAGGATGGACGGCGGCGCCGAATTGGTCCTCCGCGGAGGTTCGATTGTCAATCTGATTTCATCGGGAAGCGCGGCCCTTGAGGGGGGGGACGTGACGGTTCACGCAACCGGCGAGGCGGTTGGTTTTCGGTTGCACACGCCTGCCGGCGAGCTACTAGATCTCGGCACCGAGTTTTCGGCGTCAATCGACGCCGCGGGTGTAACGGAAGTTCGCGTCATCGATGGGGAGGTGGCGGTGGGGCCTGGGGCCACGCGTCCCAACAGTGGTGCGACCGTGATTCGCTCGGGTGAAACGCTACGGCTCGTCGAGCCTCTTCAGCGCAGTGAAATGCCATCGAAGCGAGAGCCGCGAATTGAAGAGTTGCTCGAACAACTCAGACCCAGCGCGCAGCCCGAACGGCTCGATGCCCACGAGTCGTTCGCCTACGTCCACGGCGTACACGACCCGGAGAACCTCAGCGGCGGCTTCGGTTGGGACGCCCCATGGAGACTTCGATACGCGATCGAATGCGCTCAGTATCCGAGCGATGACGCGACGACGACCATGAAGGTTGGCGCGCGACGCGCGGGTTTCTCTTGGCCAGTGAGTGAATCGATGTCGATGGCCGGCCCAGCCGCCTCGTATCACGTCGATTCGACACATGACATCCGAGTGCGAGCCATTGCCAATCCAATCGATATGGCTCAGGATCGGGTTCGATTCGTATCGATTCTGATGCACGAGCCAATGGTCGACGTGAACACGTTTGGCGATCGTTTCCACAGCGTCGTAAAGATCGCCTTCAGATCCTCAGACGATTATCGCGGGGAGTGTGTCAGTTTTCAGCTGGATGCCGCACGGCGACCCAAACTGATGTTTAACAATGGGATACAATTCGGTAGTCTCGCTGCCCTTCCTGGTGACGTCCCGCTGTTATGGGTTGGGAAAATTGTCTCAAAGCTCAGCGGTGAAGACGAGATTTTCTTTCGGATTCTAACCCCCGACGACCCAATCGATTTCATGGAGCCTCGAGATTGGCACATCGTCTCCAAGGACGTGCATCTTGACGCGGCACTCGACCTGTTGGTTCTCTCGGCGACCGGCCCTTTGCCTCGTCAGTTCGACGAAATTCGCATCGGCCCCACTTGGCGGTCGGTGATGCCTCAGCCTGGCAACCGGCTAGATCATCTCGAGCCCACCGAGCGTCCCACCGCAACCCCCGAAACTGTCGACCTCGATCCCAAGACGCTGCAGGATTGAAACGTAGAGTTTGGAAAGCGGCGCATTGTTCGTGCGATCAAACGCCAGGTGTTGGCCGTGCCGGAAGCCGCCACCGGCCAATAGCATCGGCATGTTCCGCGTGTCGTGACTGCTCGCATTGCCGAGATTCGATCCGAACAACACCATCGTGCGATCAAGCAATCGCCCCTCTTCCGTCGGCGTTTGAGCCAACTTGGTGAGAAACCCATCGAATGCCTGAATCACCTCGCTCTCGACGATGGTCAACTGTCGAATTTTCTCAGGGTCTTTGCCGTGATGCGAAAGCATGTGGTAATCGACATCCACACCGGCGATGGCAGGTACCAAGTTGCCGCCGGTGAATTGGTAGGTGATGAATCGCGTCGAATCGGTTTGCAAAGCAAGATGAGCCATGTCGAACATCGATCGCATATTCTCGATCATTCGCTTCGAATCGGTTTCGTCACGCGGCGCACTGACATCAACCTTTGGAAGTGAGCGATCAGCCCAGTCCTCCGCCTTGGCCAATCGCTGTTCGGCTTCGCGGACCGACGTGAAGTACTGAGCGAGCTTGTCTCGATCCTTTGCACTGAGTCGCTTCTCCATTCGCAAACTCTGCTGGAGCACGAGATCCAAGATGCTGCGGCCGTCTCGAAGTCGCTGCACCTGCTGCGCCTTCTCCGCAGGGCTGCCCACGACAAAGAGTCGTTCGAAGATCCGCGACGGCCGGGTTTGCGTGGGGATCTCAACCCCGGATCGCGACCACGATAACCCGGGCCCGCTGCTGCTTAGCGAGAGCGACGCGAAGCGAGTCTCGGAGCCCAACTGTTCCGCGGCCAACTGATCGAGTGAGATCGTGTTCCGAAAACCGGCCCGGCTGGGATGCGGGGCGGCGGTCAGGAAGGATTTGGACGAGTGATGACCTCCGCCGACCTCCGGGTGCGAGACGCCCGAGATCATGGTCATTCGATCGCGATGCCGCGAAAGCAGCTTGAGGTAGACCGGCGGATCGTAATCAAAACCGGCCTGCTCGGGAATCAGATTTTCCGCGTGCAGCCCCAGGCTCACATTCATCGCGACCAGCGAGTGACGCGGGTTGGCCTCGCCGGCGGTCGCCGTCCTCCGACGTCCCATCGACTCGAGCAGCGGCAGAGCGACGACGGCACCCGCTGCCCTTAGGAAAAGTCGGCGAGTCGATCGATCACAAATCATGGGACCATACTCTGCTAGGGCTGCTGAAACGCATCGGACTGAACCACCGCATGAATCAGCTCACGAAACCCGTAATCGTGGTCTCGAAGCGATTGCACAATGTCATCGACCTGCCGGCGATCCGAAAACCGAACCGACCGGCCGAGAGCGTAGGTCAAAACCTTCTCGGTTAGCGCCTCGGCGATTTCATCAGGACGATTGTGGAGCCATCGGCGAAAGTCATGAACGCCCGCGAAGGGGACGGCGTCGGCGGTGATCCCACTGCTGTCAACCGGCAGCCCCAAGCGATACTGAACCCAGTTGAACGTGAACGGTGCTTGCTTCATGGCCGGTCGTTTTCCGTCACCGCTGGTTCGGTACTGCGTGCGGAAGCCACCGATCGGATCGAATCCCTCGAGCGCGAAACCCGGCGGATCGATCCTGTCGTGACAAGTGGCGCACTCGCCGATCTCTCGGTGTCGCCGCAACTGCTCGCGGATCGTGGTGCTGCCGCGTATATCCGGCTCAACCGCGGGTACATTTTCGGGTGGCGGTGGCAGCGTCTGTCCCAATAGTTTGTCTAGCACCCAGACGCCTCGAAGGACGGGCGAGCTGTGCGTACCATTGGCAGTCACCTTGAGGATGCTCGCTTGTCCCAGCAGTCCACCGCGGACGCTTGCTTCCGGTAACGACACCTTGCGGAGCGTCTGTCCCGTCACACCTTCGATCCCGTAATGCGCCGCCAGCCGCTCATTCAAAAAAGTGTGACGTGAATCGACGAAGTTCAAAAGGCTCAGGTTGTTCTCAAGGATATCGCTGAAAAACATGCGTGTTTCCTCGACCATCGACAACTTCAGCAGCTCGTCGAACTCGGGAAACAATTTCGCATCGGGAGAGGTCTCGTCGATCCGTCGCAGGTCGAGCCATTGGCCAGTGAAGTTGTCGACAAAGGCATCGGCCGCGGGACTTGCGAGCAATCGCTCGACCTGGTCCCTGAGCACCGAGGGGATGCTCAGTCGACCGGACTGGGCCAATTGACGGAGCTCGTCGTCGGGCAGGGAACTGGTTAGAAAATAAGACAGCCTGCACGCCAGCGACGATTCGTCGATCCGCTGTCGGCCCGCGGCGTCGGTTCGCGTGGTTTCCTCGAGGAATAGGAATGACGGCGAGCAAAGGATGGCCGAAAGGCTCAACCGGAGCGATGGCTCGAAACCACGCCCCGATTCCAATGCAGCAATAAAAAAATCAAGGTAGGGGCGGAGCTCCTCCGGATCGACATCGCGTCGAAACGCGCGCGGCAACAGGCGGCTCAGGATCCTCTCAGCATCGGCGATACTGCGCCCTTGATCCACACCATTGGCAAGACCGCTGAGCAGCCGGATCCGACTCGCCGGAGGCCATTGCTCGAGTGGTCCCTCAATCGTGATGTCACCGATCTCGATCCCGGGTTCTGGGTAGGTGTCCGCGTCCTTACGCGTATCACGTGTCCCATAACAGGTCGGCTGAAACGTGCCTCCTTCCTCGACCAACCGATCGGTAAACTCGATCGTCGTCCACCGATCCGGCGGAACATCAAAATGACCCACCAGGTGTCGCTCGCGGCGATTGACAAGCGTATCACCGGCGTAGATTCGCAGCGTCACGGGTTTGTCGCTTTGTACCGCCCGGGCCCGAATGGTCCCACGATAAGTACCCACAGGGGCTCGCAGGCGGCTGAAGTTGACGAGGGTCGTCGGGCAATACCCCGACTGAAAGATCACCAACCCATCGGGCGTCCGACGAAACATTTTCCCGATATGCGAGGCGATGAACGAAGAACCGTCGTGGCCCCGCTGATCGAGCAAGTTGGTTTTGAACTCAATCCGCTTGGGTTCTGTGGGCGGCCCGAAGACCGCGTCGAGCGTCTGCTCGGCGGCCTGCAAGTACGCCGCGATCGCCTCGGCGGAGAGGTTCAGACCTTCGCCGACATTGTCGAATCCGTCGGTCGAACTATCCTCGGGAAGTTGATCCTTGACGTCCACCCAGACCCCGAACAGGTCACGAACTGTGTTCTCGTACTCGGATCGATTCAAGCGACGGAGAACCACTTTGGCAAGCGCTTGCTCACGCGCGACCAACGTGTCGGCCAGAAGTTCGAGTGCCTTTGATCGCGATCGTCCTGAGGGTTGAGCGGCGTCGGGCGGCGGCATTTCGCCCGCGGCAAGTCGATCATGGATGCGAATCCACTGAGCCGTCTCCGCCGCACCACTCGGTCGCGGCGCTAAACGAGCCAAGTCAAACCCACCTTCGCCGGCTGCTCCACGATGGCAGTCCCCGCAGTGCTGCTCAAGAAACGGACGCACGTCGTCGTACCACCCGCGATCGGCCGCTTCCACGCCGAAATGGCTGGCAAAGAAAACGCTGCTCGCCACGATCATCGTGAAGGCGAATCGCGGTCCACATTGGACGCACGGCATGGATTGAAGGGGCGTGACGCTTTCGGCACCACGACCCCGGAACTCGGCACTCTCGGGATAAATCGCGGTCTCCGATGGCTCGCGGGCCTTGGCGGGAATCGATCGCCCCCGACGCGGGGCAAACACGCGCGGTGGCAGGCCCAAGAGTATAACCAGGAATCACTGAGTGAGGGAAACACGTCGGTCGAGCCCTGTCGGCACGCAAGCTAAATCCTTCCCGTTCATTGCTCCTCATAAGGGTGGCTTCATATGACTTTTGGTCCCCAATGGATCGTCCGCCATGGTTTGCTTCTGCATGTCCTCTTTGCGGCGGTAAGTGTGCGCGAGGTTCGAAGCGAGGAACCGAGCGAAGCACCTTTTCGCGTTGGGGCGGCGGTCGTGGACGTCAGTCCGCTCACTTTTCCTGTCGCCGTCAATGGATCCATGACGGCGCGTTTTGCCGAAAGGGTCGAGACGCCCGTCAACGCCAGGGCGATCGTGGTCGCGCAGGGCGATGCGCCCATTGCGATGGTGGTCGTCGACAGCTGCATGCTGCCTCGTGATCTTTTGGACGAAGTCAAGGCGATGGCCGCGGCACGTACGGGGATCGCAAAAGACCGGATCATGATTTCGGCGACTCACACTCACAGCGCCCCGGCGGCAATGTCGTGTTTGGGAACCGATGGCGATCCAGATTATCGCTCGCTGCTGCGGAACAGAATCTGCGAAGCGATATGCAAGGCTCAGGAAAATCTCGAGCCGGCACGTGTCGGATGGGGATCAATCGACGCATCGGATTATATGGCGGTTCGCCGCTGGATCCGTCGACCCGACCGAATTGCCATCGACCCGTTTGGCAACCCGACCGTCCGCGCCAACATGCACGCGGCGCGGAATTGGGATGACGTTACGGGTCCCTCGGGCCCCGAGGATCCTGAGCTCTCATTGATCGCGTTCGAATCGCTCGACGGACGCCCCATCGCCGTGTTGGCGAACCTATCGATGCACTACTTCAGCGGCGTCAGGCCGATCAGCGCCGACTATTTTGGCCTCTTCTGTAATGCGATCGCATCACGGCTCGCTCCATCGACCGATGGCGATCCGATGGTCGTGGGTGTGCTTTCGCACGGCTGCAGTGGTGATGTGTGGCGGATGGACTACAGCGGGCAAACGCCCGAGCGCTTCAAAACGATCTCGATCGAAAATTACACCGAGGGGCTGATCGGCCTGGCAATGCAAGCCTATCGCGAGATCGAGTTCGTCGAAGCTCCCACGATCGATATGGCCGAACGTCGTATCGACCTCCGGTACCGTGTGCCCGACTTCCAATTGCTGCAGTGGGCTCGGCAAATCGTTGACACGATGGGAGATCGGCTACCGGAAACAACCGAGGAGGTTTACGCCCGTGAGCAAATCTACCTTCATGAGCTCCAATCAACCGAGGTCGTTGTCCAGGCCATTCGAATCGGCGAAATCGCCATCGCGACCACACCGACCGAGACCTACGCGTTGACCGGACTCAAGCTCAAGCACCAGAGCCCCCTGGCTCGGACGATGGTCATCGAACTAGCCGGTGGCGGAGATGGCTACATCCCTCCACCCGAGCAACACCTTCTGGGCGGTTACAACACCTGGCCGGCCAGGTCGGCCGGACTGGAGGTCACTGCCGAACCAAAGATCGTCGAGACCGCCATCGGACTACTGGAACAAGTATCGGGGCGCTCGAGAAAGTCCTATCGGCAGACGCTCGGGCATCAGGCTCTAAAAATCCTGGAGGAAGAACCGCTGGCTTTCTGGAGAATGGATGAGATGTCGGGACCGCGAGCCCGTGATGCGTCCGGAAACAATCGCGACGGCATTTACGAGCCCGGCGTGGCCTTTTTTCTAGATGGGCCACAATCTCAAGCCTTCAATCAGGATGGCGAACTCAATCGGTCGACGCACTTCGCGGGCGGTCGAATGCGAGCCCGCTTGGGCACGCATCCTCCGAGCTACGGCGTTTCGATGTGGATTTGGAACGGGATGCCCACCGATGCCCGCGAGGTGACAGGTTGGTTTTACTCACGGGGCTCGGATTTCGGTCGTCCGCCGCTGGCCGAACAACTCGGCGTTGGACGTGGCGATGGAAACAGCGGGCGATTGATCCTCCAGCTTGGGGCCGACGAGCCAGTAAGTGGAAAAACCGAAATCCAGCGATGGACATGGACCCAGGTGCGGCTCGAGCGAAATCCGTCATCGATACGCGTGTTCGTTGACGGCAGCGAGGCGCCGGACATTGTGTTGTCGGTCTCCGGTGAGGTACCCACTTGGGCGGATGAGTGGTTTTTTGGTGGTTCCAGCGACGGCCAATTCAATTGGGAAGGCAAGCTCGATGAAATCGCGATCGTGCCCCTGCCGTGACGTCGACTTCGATCGGAAAGTGCATTTTCAACAAACCGTCGCCGGAAGTCTCCGTCTGGTCAATCTGCCGAAACGATTCCGAAATGACGGCACCCCTCGAGCACGCCGGCCGTGTAGCCGGCTTTTGCGGCGTAGAGTCGATCGATCGATCCGGTAGCCTCGTGATGTGCCCGGAGCTGCGATCTCAAATCGCTCGATGCGTTTCCAACGAGAATGCCACGGTAGCCGGCGAGAAGCGCCGCGGCGTCATTTCCAGAGTCACCGGCGAAAACGATTCGCGCCGGATCGAGCCGCTGCCACTGCGACCACCATCCCAGCGCGTACGCCTTGTTGACCCCCCGCGGCAATACATCGATCAACCCGGTTCCGGTAAAAGGATCAAGGCTGCTAACCACTCCGTAAGGCGCTTCAGCGTCGATCAGAGCGTCTTGAATGCGTTCGACCTGGCCCTGGAGCCGCTCGGGATCGCAGTAAAAACTGAGCTTATGGTTCCCCTGCTTTTCAGGCTCCTGCAGCACCATATGGTTAATCGGCTTCAAAGCGTCTCTCAGTCGACCGACAGCGAAGTAACCGGTCAAGTCATTGAGATGGTTGACATAGTCGCTCACCCTCTGGTAGCCTGTTTCTTCTCGGAGATACAAGGAACTTCCGACATCACAAATAATCCAGGCGGGATCCGGCAACTGTCGCTCCCGCATGACTTTCGCGACACTTTGGAAGTGTCTTCCCGTTACAAAGACGATTTCGAGTTCACCTTTCCTGTTGCCGTCTTTGAGACGCATCAGTGCTTGATGTTCGGGTGAATTCGTCGGCGACCCTTCTGGCGGAATGAGTGTTCCATCCAGGTCGGTGGCGAGAATCGGCTTCGTCATATGTATTGATTGTGTCTTTAAGCCAAACGAAACGTCCGATCTTGATCGGCGAGATCCTTTTCGATTGTTTCGCTAACCAGCGCGTTTTGGGCGGGGCGCCGCTAAACGTGGCTTGGAATCTCCGCGGACTGGGTTGTCATCCGGCCTTTCTGTCGGCCGTGGGTAATGACGCCGATGGTACCGAGGCTATCTCCACAATCTCGAAGTGGGGCATCGATCCCTCAGCAATACAGATTGCCGAGGGGCACCCGACGGGCGTCGTCGAGGTTAACATCACCGATGGCGATCCTCAATATGAAATTCACAAGGACG
>JBGTCJ010000438.1:0-4247 GCA_041748895.1 Pirellulaceae bacterium | reverse complement strand
TACATCGCCAAAGCAACCGACAACTTTTTGATGCCTTCGAGAACCGGAATCGAATTCGTCGATCCGGCCGCCGAGAACTGGGACATTCATCACTGGGTTCGCGGCGGATGTCTATATGGCGTGATGCCCTGCAACGGGCTGACTTACGCACCGCCACACGACTGTGCTTGCTACCCAGAAGCCAAGCTTTATGGCTTCAACGCGTTGGCGCCCGCGGCACCCTCGCGTCCGATGCCCGCCGAAGTCGATGAAGCCGGAAGGCTCGAGCGGGGTCCGGCCTTCTCAGTCGTTCTTACGAACTCGGCCGCAACGGGTGATCACGATTGGCCGACCTACCGCCGCGACGCGGCCCGCAGCGGTGCCGCGGGACCGATCCCACCCAAGGTCCAGATCAAGTGGGACGTTCCGCTCGGTGGAAGACTCACCCCGCCCGTGATTGCCGGTGGATTGGTCTATGTATCCCAGATCGATTCGCACACTCTGTTCGCGTTCGACGAGGCGACGGGTCAGCAACGATGGACGCGAACGGTCGGGTCACGGATCGACACACCACCAACGATTCATCGGGGCCGAGCCGTATTTGGCGCCGCCGATGGATGGGTCTATTGCCTCGATGCCGACGACGGGCAACTGATCTGGCGATACCGCGCCGCACCGATCGATCGCCGGACCATGGCCTACGAACAGCTCGAATCGCTCTGGCCCGTTCACGGCAGCGTCCTGATCCACAAGGACGTGGTGTACTGCGTTGCCGGACGGTCGATCTTCCTTGACGGCGGACTTCGGCTGATGCGGCTCGACTTGGCGACTGGTGAAAAGCTGTCGGAGACGATCATGGACGACAAGAATCCCGAAACAGGAAACAACATTCAGGAGAAAGTTCAAATCTTGCAAATGCCGGTAGGACTTCCCGATATCCTGTCCTGTGACGGCCGGTTTGTTTATATGAAATCCCAGAAATTCGATCTTGACGGCAACCGCTTGGAGATCGGTCCCAATTCGGGCGACTTTGTCGAGCAGGTTTCAAAGCAACGCGGTGAGGATGCGCACATCTTCGCCCCCATGGGGTTCACCGACGATTCCTGGTTTCATCGCTCCTACTGGGTGCTCGGCCAAAGCTTTGCAGGTGGGCACGGGGGGTACTACCAAGCCGGACGGTTCGCTCCCTCAGGCCGCCTACTCGTCAATGGCAACGGCTACGTCTTCGGCTACGGCCGCAAACCGGAGTACCTGCGGTGGACCACGACGCTCGAACACCGCCTTTTCGCCGCTGAGCCCAACCCTCCCGAAATTCCTAGCAGCGGCACGGGGCCGCGGCGCGGACGTCCGGCTCAAAATGCCGCGCCGGGGTCTTTCGCATCCTTTCCCACGTCGCCAAGCCTTGACCCAACCAACAAGCCGATCACGGTTGAAGCGTGGTTTACCGCCACCCGGCCAAACGGGGTGATCGTCGCCCGCGGTGGGCCTCTCGAAGGGTTTGCGATTCGACTCAAGGGTGGCCAACCCGAATTCCTGGTGCGATCCAGGAGCGAGCTGTCGACGGTCAGCGGTCCGAAGCCGGTCGTGGGTGGATGGCACCACATCGCCGGTGTTTTGGACAGCGACAAATCGATGAAGCTCTACATCGACGGCGAACTGGTCGCGGAGGGGAAGGCCGGCGCCCTGATGTCCCGCGACCCGGTCCAGGGCATGGAGATCGGCAATGACTTGGGGAGCGCCGTCGGCGAACCCGATTCAGTTCGCGCTTTCACTGGGATTATCGACGAGGTTCGGCTCTACTTCCTGGCGGCCGATAGCGATCAGGTCGCGCGAAGGTACCGCGACGGCTCAGAGATATCGAGCGAAGCCGTTTTGGCGGTCAGTTTTGACGACGGGACCGCGCGTGATGATTCGGTCAGCCGCGTCAATGGCACCCTGGAGGGCGGCCAACTCGTCGAAGGCAAGGTTGGCAAGGCCATCCAGTTTTCAGGAGCCGCGGCAGGCGCCGCGTCCCGCCCCGGTCCTCCCTCGCAGGGCAACAGCCTTGTCGAACCGAAATGGTCGCAGGATGTGCCGATCTATGTTCGAGCCATGGTCCTGGGTGGCTCGAACCTGTTCATCGTCGGCCCGCCCGACATCATTGACGAGGAACGCACATTTCAGGGCCTGACTGAGAAGGATCCGGAGGTCCAGCGGTTGCTTGATCAACAAGACCGGATACTTGAAGGAGAGGACGGTGCACGTCTTCTGGCAGTGAACATCGACACCGGCGAAGTGGAGCATCAACTTCGTATCGATTCACTCCCGGCTTGGGACGCCCTCGCCGGTGCGAATGGCCGGCTTTTCTTAACGACCCTGGACGGCAAGTTGATTTGCTTCGAGGAGTAATGGAGATGTGGTTGCTAATGGCCCGTCGCTGGCTTTGTCTCGTACTGGCAACGATCGCGTTCTCCACGTCGGTGGCGACGGCGTGCAACATCCCCGTCTTCCGCTTTGCATTGGAGAGATGGAGGCAGGATGCCTACGAAATCACGGTGGAAACCGATGGCGAAATTTCGCCCGCGGATGCCGAGTTTCTCAAGCAGTTAAAGCTCGCTTCACAAGCGGCGGGAGGCGCTCAGTTTGCCGTAGGCGGCGGTCATTCCGAAGAACCGCGATCTACCTTGACCCACGGCAATTTCGTGCTCCTACACAAGATGTCGGATTCCCCTGAGGGGGCAAAGGCGAAACCCTCGAGGATCACGGTGACCGGAACCGTCGGCCCACGGCGTGTCGAGTTCTATAGCGGGACGTTCGAGCAGGCGCGACGCGATGCACTGCTGAGTTCACCCGTCCGTGACGAGTTGACACGGCGGTTGCTCGCGGGGCACGCCGTGGTGTGGCTGCTGGTGCGATCAGCTGATGCCGAGCGATCGGACGAAATTCGCGAACGGCTGACTGAGACTTTCGCAGAACTCGAGCGTCAGATCAAGCTTCCCGATGGAATCGGATTGCCAGGCAGCGAATTGCACAGTGAAGTCCCGCTGGTGGTCAAGTTCAGCGTTGTGGAAATCGATCCGTCCGATTCGCGAGAGTCCTTTTTCGCCGGCTCATTGATCGGATTTCGCGAACAATCCCACCGCGACGGACAGCCGCTGCTGATCCCGGTCTTTGGTCGCGGGCGGGCGCTCGAGGTGATTCCCGCCGATGACGTGACGGATGCGTTGGTCAAGGACGTGTCGCTGTTCTTGAGCGGTGCCTGTTCATGTCAAGTCAAGGAGCAAAACCCTGGTTTCGATCTCTTGCTGTCGATCGATTGGGATGCCAAGCTGTTTGGCGATCGTGGCCTCCGACCACCCCCGGCAATGTCCTCGGGTCGCCCCGACGACCCGCCCGTCTACTTGACTATCCCTCCCGGTAAACGCAGGTGATTGATGAATCGCACATCGCTAGTCCTTGTGGCCTCGGCGATCGTCTTCGGTGCGTCGATCTTTTTGCTTGCGGGCGGGGGAACGCGTCGAAACCCGTCGAGCGATCTCGCATCGGACCCGATCGTGCTCTTTTGTGCCGCGGCGAATCGTGGCGTGTTGGAGGCGATTCGGGAGGGTTACGAACAGGAAGTGGGGCGCTCCGTCCAAATTCAGTACGCTCCTTCCCAAACCCTCTTGTCTTCGATCGAAGTGAGTGGGGCGGGCGATCTTTTTCTGCCATCCGATGACAGCTTCATCGAACTGGGTCGCGAGAAATCATTGCTCGCCGAAACGATCCCCGTGGCGACGATGCATGCGGTGTTAGCGGTTCGCCGCGGCAACCCAAAGTCCATTCGGAGCTTTGACGATTTGCTTCGCGATGATGTGAAGCTTGTCCAGGCCAATCCGGATGCCACCGCAATCGGCAAGGTCGTTCGTGAACACTTGCAGAGTTCCGGCAGGTGGTCGGCGCTGGAAGCTGCCACCATCGCGAATCGGCATACGGTCAACGACGTCGCAAACGATGTGCTCGTCGGATCGGCCGACGTGGGGATCGTTTACGACGTCGTCCTTCATGGTCACGAAGAACTTGAAGCGATCGAATTGGAAGAATTATCGGAGGTCACCTCCAAACTATCGATCGCGGTCGTCGCAAGCACCAAACAGCCCACATCTGCGCTTCATTTTGCGCGGTATCTCAGCTCGGCCGATCGGGGGCTGGTTCGTTTTGCCGAGCATGGTTACCGCGTCGGTCGTGGCGACGAATGGGTTGATGTCCCGGAACTCACCTTCTTCGCGGGTTCAATGCTTCGTCCCGCG
>JBGTCJ010000437.1:0-12392 GCA_041748895.1 Pirellulaceae bacterium | reverse complement strand
GCCGCCGGCTTCGGCGGCGAAGCAGCCCGTCGAGGAGAGCCCCTCGAGAAGCCCGCGAAGCGAGCCAGCCGAATCGCCGGCGCCCGCACCGCCCGCGCCAGCCTGGGAGCCTGAGCCAGCCATTGAACCCGCACCCGCGATCGAGCCTGAGGCAGCCATCGAACCCGCACCTGCGATTGAGCCTGAGCCTGCGATCGACGCACCGGCGGCCGATCCCGTGATGCCGGCCGATCCTGCCGCCGACGACCTCTTTTCGGATCCGGCGCCGAGCCAGTCGCCTGTCGAGCCTGCGCCTTTGGATGATCTCTTCGGCGAGCCGACCCCAACCACGCCACCGCCAACCGATTCGCTACCCGCCGACGACCTTTTCGGCGAGCCCACGATGCCCACCCCCGAGCCGATGGGCGACCTGTTCGGCGAACCCGGCGCGGTGGACCCCGCACCGGCACCCTTAGATCCCCCCGCGGATGCTCCGCTCGATGATCTCTTCGGCGAACCGATCACACCGACCCAACCGACGCCGGCGGATCCCGCGGATGACCTGTTCGGTGAGCCCGCCATCCCGGCGGAGCCGGCGACCGACGGCAGTCCCGCGATCGATGACATCTTCGGGGATCCGGCGATGCCGGGCGTTCCCGCCGACGCCAACCCGCTCGATGACCTTTTCGGTGAACCGCCCGTCGACACTCCAGCACCTCCGCAAGACACTCCGCTGGACGACCTTTTCGGACTAAGTGTCTCGCGTGAATCCGCACACACGGTGTCGGTCGCACCGGCGAACTCGAGTCTGCTTGAGGGAACTGCCGTTCGCGTATGGGTGGACAACACCGGTGAATACTCCACCGAAGGCCGATTGATCGAAATTGGCGAGGACTTTGTTCGTCTGTTGAAGCCGAGCGGTCGCACCTGCACGGTCCCCAATGACCGGCTCTGCGCTGCCGATGCAGCCTACATCGCTGCCGTCCAACTCCGGGCGGAGCGAGCGGTTGTGGCGATGATCTCGGGTCGGTAACGCTTGCCGTCGCCGGAAACTCAAAAACACTTGCAGCCAGGGGTTCCTCGGAACTTCTGGCTGCGGTTTTTTTGCGAACCGTTTTCAACGACCAACTTTTGACGCCCCAAAGGTTCGAACCAATCGTGAGCGATGCAACCGTCCGCTTGATGCACTACGATCCTCGATGGCGTCAGGAATTTGAACAGACCAAGTCGGGAATTTTCCAGTCCTGCCAGGGCGACGTTGTGGCGATTGAGCACATTGGTAGCACGTCGATTCCAGGCTTGATCGCGCGTCCGATCATCGATTTAATCGCGGCTGTCAGCGACGATCGCTCGACCGATGAATGCCTGGTGCATTTTGAGGGTCTCTATTTCCGATCGGTTCTGGCACCGACTTGGTTTCTGCAGGAGGATCGCCTGCTGGTGAAACCTCGTCACGGCGAAGCCACCCATCAAGTGATCCTGACCTCGCATGGCAGTGACACTTGGCAACGTGTGATTGGCATTCGCAACCACTTATTGGCGGTCCCCGAGATCGCCGTCCGATTCGAAGACACCAAAGTCAAACGTTGGAAGCAGAGCGCTGGCGAGGCCGATCGTTACGGCAACGATAAAGCCATTTTTTTTGCTCACTTGGAAGAACAACTTCGCGCTCAGGGGGGTCCCCTCAATTCCACCCTTATGCCGTGATAGCAAGTTTCGATGGGAGTGGTGAACAGCCCGATGACGACGAGGGCTGTCGCTGCGGGGGGCGTTTGGCCCGCGGGTTGCAACGCCTCTCTCTCGTAGTCTTTTTTGCCAATTTGGCAAAACGTGAGAACAACCCGCCGGGCTGCGACAGTAATAAGGCTCATCGCACATCCCTCTCACCGATGGGCAATCGGTGAATTACCAACGAATTTTGGAAAATTTGACATGCAACAACAATCAAAAAGTTTGAGCGTCGTGTTCGGCGCGGCGCTGTGTGGCGCTCTGCTAGCCGGAGCCGTGATGAGCCTGCCTCAGCGGGTGACCAGCGGGCTTTACGCCGACCAAGTCTCCTCATCCCTGCAGGCGAGACAGAATCTGGATGCCGCCGAGGGCCTGTCGTCGGCTTTCCGCAACGTGGCTGAAGCGCTCAAGCCAAGCGTGGTGAGCATCAGCGTTTCGACCAAACCGAGGATGGCTAGTCGTCGCGGCGGGAACCAGATTCCGCCGGGCCTTCGCAACCAACTCCCGCCCTGGTTGCCCGATGACTTTTTCCGTCAGTTCGAAGCGCCCGGTGGTGCCGAGCGTTCGCCACAGCAGTCTGGCATGGGCAGTGGTGTGATCATCCGTGAAGATGGATTCATTCTCACCAACAACCATGTGATCGAATCGGCCGATGAGTTGAAGGTCGAACTGAGCGATGGCCGCAAGGTCGATGGAAAGGTGATCGGTACCGATCCCGAAACCGACCTGGCTGTGATCAAGATCGAAGCCACAGGATTGCAACCGGCGATTCTTGGCGACAGCGAGGCGATTCAGGTCGGCGACTGGGTTCTCGCGATCGGCAGTCCCTTCGGACTCGATCAGACTGTCACCGCGGGGATCATCAGTGGGAAGAATCGTGTTCAGGGTATCGTCGCCGGCGGACGCGGGTTTGAGGACTTCCTTCAAACCGATGCCGCGATCAATCCTGGCAACAGTGGTGGGCCGCTGGTCAATCTCCGCGGCGAAGTCGTTGGCATCAATACCGCCATCCTCTCTCGCAGTGGCGCGAGCGCCGGAATCGGTTTCGCCATTCCGTTGGGCCTGGCTAAACCGGTGATGGAGTCGATTATCGACAGCGGTTCGGTCCGCCGTGGCTTCCTGGGTGCCCAGGTGACAGAAGTCAACGCCGAGGCGATCGAGCAACTCGATCTGAAGGTCAAGTCGGGGGCACTGATTCGTGGCGTGATTCCCGGCCAGCCCGCCGCGGTTTCTGGCCTGGAGCCCGGCGACGTGGTTACCAAGGTCGACGACAAGGTTATCACTAGCAGCACCCAACTCGTGAACTACATCGCCTCGAGGACACCCGGAAGCAGTGTGATGATGTCCGTCAATCGCGGCGGCGAGTCCTTGCAAATAAAGGTTGACCTTCAGGAACGGACGCAGCAGTCGATGGCCATGTTCGATGGGTCGTCGCCGTCCTCCGATACCGACGTGATCGGCGCGACGCTCGAGCCGTTGACGCCGCAGTCCGCCAAAAAGCTTGGTTATGACGACCTCTCCAAGGGCCTCGTTGTGACCGGGATTCAGGACGGTAGCGAAGCCGCCGCCCGGGGTCTGCAAGTTGGCGACGTGATCGAAGAGGCCGACGGGCGGAAGCTCGAACAAGTCGATGACGAGTTCAAGACCGCGTTGTCCCAAGCCATCCAGGGCGAACGCGTGCTGCGGATGATCGTTCGCCGCGGCAACCTTCGGTTCCTAATGGTCGTTCGTTAGTCATCGTCCATCCAAATCGCTTGTGAGTGCTGGCGCGGTTCGCAAAACGTCCGCGCCAGCGCCCCGGCTCCGGGGTGACGTGGCTTTTGAGCGATTGCCCGCTGCGGTAAACTGGTTGGGATGCCAACCATCCGCCAACTGCCGCCCAATCTCGTCAATCAGATCGCTGCGGGTGAGGTCATCGAACGGCCGGCCTCGGTCGTCAAGGAGCTTCTCGAAAACAGCATTGATGCCGGGGCGCGTCGAATTGAGGTCACAATCCTCGGTGGTGGAAGCGAGTTGATTCGCGTCAGCGATGACGGGTGCGGCATGACCGCAGATCAGTTGCCGTTAGCGATTGCCAGTCATGCCACAAGCAAACTGCCCAGCGACGATTCGTTGTTTCACGTTTCCACGCTCGGGTTTCGCGGTGAGGCCATCGCGTCCATTGGCTCGGTCTCTCAACTGACCATCCGCAGTCGCGCCCGCGACGACGGCAATCGAGCCGATGGCAGCCGTGACGATCATGGCGGACAGGAACGCGCCACCGGTGCCGAGATTGTCGTCCGCGGCGGAGCGATCGAATCACCCGTTCCCTGTGGTTGTCCGGTGGGGACCGTGATCGAGGTACGGAACCTATTTTTCAATACGCCGGTCCGTCGCAAGTTCCTTCGCGCCGCCCAAACCGAGAATGGTCACATTATCGAGGCCTTCACTCGGCTCGCGCTGGCCAACCCCGCGATCCACATGTTGCTGCGAAACGGGGACCGCGTGTTGCATGACCTCCCGCCCACTGATTTGTGGTCTCAGAGGATTGTCGCGTTTTTCGGAAATGAGATCGGCAGTTCGCTGATTCGAATCGATAGCGAGGACGCCGAAATCGAGGTCAACGGGTTCGTATGCGACCCGTCGGTCAGCCGCGGCAACAACCGAATGCAGTACCTGTTTCTCAACGGGCGGCACATCCGCGACCGGTCATTGCAACACGCACTGGGCGAGGCCTATCGAGGGCTACTGATGGTGGGACGCCATCCGGTCTGTTTCCTCCAGCTTTCGATGCGTCCGGAGTGGGTGGACGTCAACGTTCACCCGACGAAACTCGAAGTCCGCTTCACCGATAGCGGGAAGGTCTACGCGAGATTGCTGCAAACGCTTCGGCACCATTTCCTTTCGACCGACATGAAGTGGCGTGTCGGCCCGCCCTCGGCCGTACCGTCAGACGACTCCGCGACTTCCAAGTCGCTTTGGACACCGGGCACCAGCGACGGCTCGATCGATTCCACCAGCCCCGGTGACGCGTTGCATCGCCAGAGCGTGATCGATTGGGCGCGCGGTGAGTCAAGTTCGCAGGGCCCACCCACGGCGGGCGGACTGCGATCGCGGCCCTCGGTATCCATGGCACTCCCTGGCGGAACAACCCCTTTTCGTCCATTCCCGCAGGAGCGTCCTTATCCTCAGGAGCGCCCTGTTTCGCAGGATAGCCCGCTGGCTCCGACCCCCGGGGTGCCGGCGAAGGATGACGTTGCTTCCCACAGCCACCTCGGCTTCCAAATTCACAACCGCTACCTCGTTACCCAGGACGAGGCCGGCATGGTGGTGATCGATCAACACGCCCTGCATGAACGGGTGATGTACGAGCGAATCCGCGAGAAGGTACTCGGCGGGGATGGTAGGCTCGAGACCCAGCGGCTGCTGGTGCCTGAACCGGTCTCGTTGACGCCGGCCGAGAGAACCGCGGCGCTCGATGCGAGTGAGTTGCTCGCGCGGGTGGGGATCGAGATTGACGACTTTGGTGGCGACACGATTTTGATCAGCGGTTATCCGGCGATGTTGGCGAAGTCCGCGCCGGGTGATGTCCTTCGTCAAGCGCTCGAGACCCTGTTGACCGCTGGCAAGGAGCCCGAAAGTCGCGATCTGCTCGATCACCTCTTGCACTCGATTGCCTGCAAGGCAGCGATCAAGGCTGGCGATCGGTTGACCTCCGAGGAGATCACGGCGCTGCTCGAACAGCGCGAGCTCTATCAGGACACGCACCACTGTCCTCACGGCCGTCCGACGGCCCTGTTCTTCGCCCGCGACGAGCTCGACCGGATGTTTGGACGGATGGGCGCGCGGGGGCGGAGCGTGGCCGCGGGAACCACGGTTTCCGCAGGGGTCTAACAATCTCTGTCTAGCCACGGTCTTTCTTTGGCCACGATGGCGATCGCGCGTTCGAGCGACGCGATGGCTTCAACTTTGCCCCCGGCCGTCGATCGGTCCCCCGGACGGAAGATCGGTCAAATGCGGCAAGATTTCCGCCGTCGCGAGATTCGTGTCCTATGTTTTTTTGGATCGTTGGCGGGTTGGGTTGGTTTTGGGGCACTTTGGCGGCGCCCCATTCGAATCCACCGCTACGACCCGATTCATCGGAACTCGATCCATTCGCAGACACGGGACAGACAGACATGCGCACGACAACCCCACCGACACGCAGCCCTGAAGCCGCACGCCAAGACCAGTTCGAACAAATCAAGCGCCGGATTCACGGCAAATTGGTCGATAAACTCGACCTCTCGCGCGTCGGTGATCTCAAGGGCGAGTCGCTCAAGCGCGAAATCCGGATGGTCGTCGAGCACCTCTGCGACACCGAGGACACGCTGCTCAATCGACTCGAGCGCGAGAAGATCGTCGAGGAGGTGTTGGACGAAACCTTCGGACTCGGCCCTTTGGAACTGATCCTCAAGGACCCCAAGGTGAGTGACATTCTGATCAACGGCCCCAAGAACATTTATGTCGAGAAGGGCGGTCGGATGCAGAAGACCGAGGTGGAGTTCCGCGACAACAAGCATCTGATGCAGATCATCGACCGGATCGTGTCTCGGGTTGGCCGTCGCGTCGACGAGACCTGTCCGATGGTCGACGCACGGCTCGAAGACGGTTCGCGAGTCAATGCGATCATCCCACCGCTAGCTCTCGACGGCGCCGCGATGAGCATTCGTCGTTTCGGCAGCAACCCGCTCAAGCTCGAGGACCTTCTCAATTACCGCGCGTTCACACCCGAAATGGTGATGCTGCTCGAAGGTTGCATCAAAGCGCGGCTCAACATGATCATCGCCGGCGGTACCGGTTCGGGTAAAACAACGCTGCTCAACACGCTCTCGTCATTCATCGGACACGACGACCGAATCGTGACGATCGAGGACGCGGCCGAATTGCAGCTTCAACAAGACCACGTGGTACGGCTCGAAACCCGCCCGGCCAACATCGAGGGCAACGGCGCGATTACGGCAACCGACTTGGTTCGCAACGCGCTGCGAATGCGGCCCGAACGAATCATCATCGGCGAATGCCGTGGTGGTGAAACGCTCGACATGTTGCAGGCAATGAACACCGGCCACGACGGGTCGTTGACGACGATCCACGCCAACACGCCGCGCGATGCGATCGCGCGGCTCGAGACGCTGGTGATGATGGCCGGCTACGACCTTCCGGTCAAAGCGATTCGCCAGCAAATCTCGGGCGCGGTCGATGTCCTGATCCAGGCCAACCGTTTACAGGGTGGCCCCCGACGAATCACGGCGATCACGGAGGTCGTCGGGATGGAAGGCGATACCATCGTGTTGCAAGACATCTATCGATTCGTCCAGGAGGGCGTCGACGAAAACGCCAAGGCCTTCGGTCACTTCGAGTGCACCGGCGTTCGTCCGACGTTCATGAGCAAACTCGAAGCCGCCGGCGTCCGTCTGCCGGCCAGCGCCTTCCGCGAACGCGAAATCATGAAAGCCTGATGCCTGCTCATTCAGGCCGGTCCACTTCGTACCCCCTCGATCCATTGATTTTGTCATGCCCACTATCTTGATTGTCATCGCCATCGGCGTGGGGATCGCATCGCTCGTCGCATTCGCCTCGACGATATTTTTCCCCGACCAGGACAACGCCGCTACCGAGGATCGCCTCGCCGCGCTGGCCAGTTCTCGTCACCGCGGAGGGGCATCCAAATCCGACTCACCCTCGCTGCTGATGGCGGGCGGCTTCGACGATACCAAGAGTTTCATGGACGAGGTGATGAAGCGGCTTCCGGCCCTGAGGATCTACTTGGAACAGGCGGGTTTGCAAATGTCGCCGGCAAAGTTCGCGCTGATCTGCATCCTCTGTTTCGTCGGCGGGATGATCCCGATGTTCCTGTCACCCTTCCCGCTGCTGGCACCCTTCACCGGTGCGATGGTGGCAACCCTTCCGGTGATGTGGCTGCTCTACAAACGGAAGCGTCGGATCGCGCAGTTTGGCAAGCAAATGCCCGAGGCACTCGAACTGCTCGGACGGTCGCTCCGCGCCGGCCATTCGTTGGCCAACGGCTTTGGTCTGGTCGGCAGTGAAATGGACGAACCGATCTCGAAGGAGTTCCGCCGCGTTTTTGAGGAGCAGAATTTCGGCATCCCGTTGGAGGAGGCGCTCGAGGAAATGACGATTCGCGTCCCCAACATGGACCTTCGATTCTTCGCAACCGCGGTGATCCTGCAACGCACCACCGGTGGAGACTTGGCCGAAATTCTCGACAAGATCGGACACCTCGTTCGTGAACGTCTTCAGATCCTCGGCCAGATTCAGGCGCTCACGGGTGAAGGCCGTCTCAGTGGGATCGTCCTTCTGGCGATGCCGCCGGCGCTCTTCCTGTTCATGCTCAAACTCAACCCCGAGTATGTGTTGATGCTATTCAAGGACGAGCTCGGGCACTACATGCTCGGTATCGGTTTGCTCACGCAGGTCATTGGTGCCCTGGTGATCAAGAAGATCATCACCATCAAGGTCTAGTGCTGCGTCATCCATTCTCGATTTTCGGTCCCTGTCACCCGTTCACTCTTAAACAACCACGCCTCTTGCATCGGTTCGCATCATGAGCACGCTCGTCTCAATGACCCTGGCCGAATTCAGTCTGCCCAATGTCGAACTGTTCACCCCCGTGGCGGTATTCGTCTGCATCACCGCCGCCCTATGGTGGCTCTTCAGCACGATGAACGGAAACTCGGAGCCCGCTGTCGAAAGTCGGCTCGAGGAGCTACGCGGAACGCGGTCGTCCGGCAAGAACCTGCTGAGCAGCGACGGCAAGCCGCGTAAGAAGGGGGAAGCCTTGACGGCCGCGCTTGAGCGCGCGACCCAGCCCTTCGCGGTAAAGATGGGTGGGTCCGAGAAAGAGATCAGCAAGCTCCGCGAACGCCTGATGCACGCAGGGTTTCGCCGCGAACAAGCACCAGTCGTCTTCAAAGGCATCCAGCTGGTTCTGGGCGGGGTCGGTCTGTTCCTTGGCGGGATCGTCGGCATCTTCCTACACGGTTTCGACATGCAACTGGGTGTCAAGGCAATCATCGGAGGTGGGATCGGCTACTACATCCCCGAAATTGCGCTCTGGTGGACCAGCGGGAAACGCAAAGAAGCGGTGTTCCTTGGGCTGCCCGACGCGCTGGACTTGATGGTCGTTTGCGTCGAAGCGGGATTGGGTCTCGATCAAGCGATGCGGAAAGTCGGCGTCGAGATGGAGAAATCGCACAAGGCGATTGCCGAAGAGTTCAATGTCGCCAATCAACAGCTTCAGTTCGGTCGTCCGCGAGCCGAGGTGCTCCACGCGCTGGGCTATCGCAGTGGCGTCGACGACCTCAAACAGCTCGCGTCGATCCTAATCCAGGCCGATAAATTTGGCAGCAGCGTCGGCCAGGCGCTGCGAGTCCAGAGCGACGCGATGCGGACCAAACGACGTCAGATCGCTGAAGAAAAGGCCGCCAAAACGGCGGTCAAGATGATCTTCCCACTGGTGCTTTTTATCTTCCCGGGGATCTTCGTCGTGCTCGTTGGCCCCGCGGCGATCAACATGTACCGCAATCTACTGACGATGTGATAACCGTTCGAACCGGCGGATCGATTCGTCGATCGCCAAGATCTGCTCCGCCGCCGTTTGCGCCGCATCGATGAACAGCGTCTTGCGGCCGGCGATTTCGCAGCACGCCCCGGCCTGGCCACCGAGCATTTCCTTGCGGATATCAAATCCCAGCGAGCGAGCGTAGCGAATCCGCTCGGCCAGCCGCTCGACCACGTTGGGGGCTGCGGGCAAGGCGTTTCGCATGCTTCGTGCTCACGATGGATGGATCGCCACCTCTCAACCGATGCGAGACTGGGCAGCTCGGGAAGACTTTTCCAGACCGGGAGGCGACGCGGTCTGAGTGTTTTCACAGCTCGTCGCGCGACGAGTTTTAGCGAATTGCCGCGGGCGTCCGATAGATCAGTGAGAGAGCAGTGGAATCACGATCCACCGCGGCAATACTCGCGACGCATCCCCCCGGCACTGAGTGATTCATGATCGAGCGAACCGAAATCGAGACCGATTCACAAAATGCCCACGTCCCGCTCCATGAGTTGCGGCGACTCGAGTCGCTCGCCACGCTTGGCGAGCTGACGGGCACGGCCGCCCACGAGTTCAATAACGTGCTGATGACCATCATGAACTACGCCAAATCGGGACTGCGAAACCGCGACGACGCCCATCGTGACAAGGCGCTGGCCAAGATCCTCGACGCATCACAGCGGGCGGCGCGGATCACGACGACCATCCTCGCTCAGGCGCGAAACCGCGCCGATTCGATGCAGCCAACCGACTTGGGCGCGATCATCGAACAGACTCTCGAGCTGCTCGAAAGGGAACTGCGAAAATACCGCGTCGCCGTCGAAACCGACATCCAACCGCCGGTCGCACGCGCCGTGGCCAGCGGCAATCAAATCCAACGCGTGCTGATCAACCTGCTGGTCAACGCGCGACAGGCGATGCCCGGCGGAGGCACCGTTTCGGTTTCGCTTCGCGATGACCCGGAGGCCGGTGAAGTGGTGATGACCGTTCGAGACAGCGGCAGTGGGATCCAACGCGAACATCTGCCACGGATCTTCGATCCGTTCTTTTCGACCAAGCCGGGGCCGGACGAGACCGGCAAAGGCGGGACCGGCCTCGGGTTGGCGGCCTGCAAGGAAGTGATCGATGCCCACGGCGGGCGAATTCGCGTGGAAAGCACCGTCGGGCGGGGAACCGCCTTTATCATCCGCTTACCCGCCGCCTAAGTCCTGCCGCACGCCCCGGCTGGCACACGGACCGCGACACCTCGCTAGGGGGTGGTGTCCAGCCGATAGGTAATCGCCACCGGAACAAAAATCAGTGCCATCGCCGCGAACAACGCAGACCGCGGCCAGTCCATCGCCGTGATGATCGCATCGAGCACGATGTAGACCACGCCTGACAACACGATCGCGAAGAAATTTGCCTGATTCATCACCGCGATCATCCGGCCCTTCAGCGCGTCGGGCGGACGCGCCTGCAGAAAAACTTGGATGGGAATCGCAAAGAAGGCGGCTGCCGCTCCGAGCAGGATCAGGACGGGGATCGTGCCGATCGGGCCGAGCAGGTGGCCGCGGCCCGGAAGCGTAATCGCGAGAAGCGCACACCAAATCACCACACCCCACATCCCCCACATGATGATCCGGTTGTCGCTGCCACCGCGGCTGAGCCAACCGGCCAGTGCCCCGCCCACGGCGATCCCAATGCTGATCAGCGCCACCATGATGCTGGTCCAGGTGTCGGAGAGCTGCAGCTGGACTTTGCAAAGTGAATTGACGGCCTGAACCGTCAGACCCGCAATCAACCAGAACACGCAGGAAGCCGCGAGCGCCAGTAGCAGCGGGCGATCGCGGCGGAGAAGCTCACGCATCGCTCGGGGGACACCCAAGTATTCGCGTCGAAACTGTAGCCCCGGATCGGCGATCGGGACCGGACGAATCAACAGGCTCGTGAGCGTACCAGCGATCGCGATGCCCACGCAAACCAACGAGCCGATCCAAAGGCTCCGCGCGGCCTCAAATCGCGGCAGATCGCCCGCGACAAGACTTTCCTTCAGAGGCCCGGCGACCGCCGTTCCGATGATGATCGCCACGAAGGTTGTCATCAACACGATCCCGTTGGCCCTCGCCAATTGATCGCGCTGCAACATCTCCGGCAAAATTCCGTACTTGCCCGGTCCGAAGAACGTGCTTTGCAACCCCATCAGAAACAGCACGACCCACAACCCCACAAAGCCGAACTGCGGGGCGAACCAAAACGCGCCCATGCCGAGCGCCATGACCACGATCTCAGCCACCTTGCTGAGCACCATCACGCGCCGCTTGCTGGTTCGATCCGCGTAGAAGCCCGCCAGCCCGCCGAACAAAACGAACGGTAAACCGAACACAATCGTCGCGATTCCTTGCAAGTCCCCCTCTTTTCCATTCGCATTCGCGGCGACGGCTTCAGCACCGGCGGCGGCAACGACGGGAACCGCCAACAACAACATCAACTGCTTAAATAAATTGTCGTTGAACGCACCCAGAAATTGGGTGGCGACGAAGCCCACAAACGAGGGGTTGCTCAGCGGGTGCGCGATCTTCGCCTTCGTCGGCTCCTCCGCTGAGGAAGCACCCAGCACCACCAAATCGGTGTCAGCCGCTTCAAGCGGTTTCGCTGTATCGATCGGCTGGTCCACCCGGTTTCTCCTGCAGGGGGCTCATTCCGAATCGGGCCTTGGTGATAAACGCAGCCGCGTTTATCGGTCCTCGAGCGTGACCCGCATCGGCGGGAGTTTACCAAGTCGACATTGGCTGCGAACGCGGCCCCCTGCAAGTTTTCTGAGTGCCAGCGGGACCTCGGCCCCGTATGGCCAAAGAATCCCGCCCCCCCCGGAGTAGCCGGATGTACTCAGGAAAAAGATCACAATCGCTTAATGGGGCAGGAATCTTCGGTAGGATGGGCGGTTGGTTGTACGTCTAAGCATTAGGCGGATCGCTTGCCACACCTCCAGGGGCGATCGGAACCCGGTTTAGTTCAATCTCATGCGTCTCCCGAGCAATAGTATTGAAACCGTTGGCGACGACGTTTACGCGAGGTTTCACGAAAACTTCACGCGTGATCGTGATCGCATCTTCGGCTA
>JBGTCJ010000436.1:0-5199 GCA_041748895.1 Pirellulaceae bacterium | reverse complement strand
TCTCGATCCGATAGATCGTTGAAAATTCGAGCACGTCGGCCAAGTCGCTCGGTAGGCGGGTCGCTGTCCAGCCGCGAACGGTTCCCGCGATAGTCACCAGATCGCCCACTCGTGAGGCGGGAGCAAGTGGGAGCGAATCGATCGAATCGGGGCCGGACCGAAACAACCGCTTGACTTGATACACGAGCCGCGCGGCGTCGGCCAAGCGATCGAGATCGGCGGCGTCATTGGCCCACCGACCCGCTCGCTCGATTCTCGCCGCATCGAACCCGCTGAGGCGATCCAGTGCGGATTGAGCGTCGGCGGCCGCTGCCCAATCGGTCCGCATGCCCTGTGGGTCGAGCGTCGAGAGCGAGGCCAGTATCAGGTAGACGCCGAGTGCCCTGCCCTGCCCTTTGCAGTTAACCCATGCGGTCATCGGATTCCTGTGCCTGGTCAGTGTCTAGTGGCCGATGGGAAGTGGACTGCCACGTGGGCGAGAAGGTCTCGCCGGATCGTCGCAAGCCACGAGATCGTTCGTCCAATCGACGAAGCCTCCAAAACAGAAGCGCGGCGAGTCCGACGCCAAGTCCAGCGGCGATGACCAGCAAAACCCATGCGTTGGGCGCTTCGGCCGTCGATCGCCCGCTCAAACCCGTGGTGTCATCGTCTGCGGTAGTTTTGGCCACGACGACCCGACCGACAATCGCCGGGGCGAGTTGTGAACCCGTTTCGCTACGATAGGCAAGGCGTTTGAGAAAGGTACCTTCAAAACGAAATATCGGACCATCGCTGACATAGGGTAGTCCGGCGAGAGTCGATATCGCGCCGGGCAGTTCGAGGGCGAAGAACGCGATCGGTTGGTCGCTGCCGTCGCGAGGCCTAAGCCAGAGTTCCCAGTAGCTCTCGATGCCGAGAGGGTTCTCGACGGCTTCTCGCCGAGTCACCCGGGCGACGCTCGCCACGGTGGCGATGGGTCGATGCAGGTAGACCTCAGGCTGCTGCAGCAGCGCGATCGCGCCAGGTGACGAGGGGCGGTTCCCAAACCACATCGCCTCGGGCGACTCGAGCGAGCGGTAGAAGGCGACCGTCTCGCGCGACTTCCAAACCGACGCGGGATCGACGCGGGAGATTGCGTCCAGATCGAGCGCGGTTTGGATCTGGGTGGCGAGCGTGCGATCCGTAAGCGAATCTCGGCCGAGCGGCAGCTGTCGAAGGCGATCGCCATCCACTGCGTCGGGAGAGGACTCAGGCGGCCAGTGCTCACGAAGCTCAATCAGCGCTTCGCGGAGCGTCGATGCGGCAACCAACGAATCGATGTCGTCGGACCCACTGGCATCGTCGAGATTCGACGAAGTGACCTCACGTGTGTTCTCACCGCCAGCCGATGCGGGATCTTGACGGTGTCGCGCGAGCTCGGCAATCAGAGCCTCCTTGCTGGCCGGTCGCAGCGCCGCCACGGCATCTCGAAACGCCCACCTGGAATCCCACCAGGGGGGCCATTGCTCATCTTCGTCGCCAGCAACGCTCGCCACGCCCTCCCCTCGGTTGGCGTACCGGGTCGTGACGTTGCCGTGGGCCAAGCGAGATGGATGGTTTGAGGGTTCGACGGTCTCTGGGAAAAACGTCGTGTACCACTTTGGGCGACTCGCCTCACGCATCACGACGATCACAAGGGTTAAGGCCAGCGCCAAACGCAGCAGGCGGCGGTAAGCGTGGAGGCTCGATCGCGGAGGCGCCCTCCGCTGGCGATAGAGATTGTGATCGTTCAACCCGGAGGGAATTCTCATTTCGTACGCCGAACCGAGGGAATCCAGTCAATGGTGCCGGCCGTTATCGAACCGAGACCGATTGATCGGTGTAATTGCTAAAGTAGCGAATATTCCGTTGCGATGCCGCTCAATAAGCCCCGCGTTGACTTGAATCCCGACGGCCACGTCTTTAGGCTTGCCTTAGAAGGAACCGCCCCGTCGATCCTGCTCCTCTTTTTGCCGACAGGCAACCCATGTTTGCTCACCCGATGACACGCGTCGCCGCTGGTCGCTTGCGCCTCCGCATGGCGCGTGCGGGCTGGGTGGTGGGGCTGGTGATCACCGGCATGGTGGCATCGATGCGTCCCTCCGCGGCCGAGGAGCCGTCGCGAGAGTTTGTCGAGCGGCTACGTGCCGGTGGTTATTTCGACATGGCGATCGAGTACCTCGACCGCGTTGAGAAGATGCCTGGTGTTTCCGGTGACTTCAAGTCCGCTGTTGCCCTGGAGAAGGCGCAAACCCATATCGAAGCCGCGGTGTCCTCACGAAGTCTCAAGGAACGCGATGCAAAGTTTGTCGCCGCACAGGACCAGCTCAAGGAGTTCCTCGAGCTCAGCAGTCACCCTCGGCGGTCCGAGGCGCGTCTGCAACTCGGCAAACTACTGCTGGTGCGCGCCGACCAGATCCTCTCGGCCGGGGAACCTACCGACGCGGTTCGGCAGACGGCTCGACAGTCTTATCTCGAGGCGGCCGAGACCTTCGAAGCGATTGTGACGGACCTTCGCGCGGCACTCGAGGAGATGAAGGGCCAGCGGATTGACGCGGCAAAGGAGCCGCAAAAGGCAGCACAGAGGGACCAATACCGATTTGAATTTCTTCAGGCGCAGCTCGAATCGGCACGGGCCAAAGAGATGGCGGCGTCGACGTTCGTCGATCCCGCCAAGGAGGGTGAGCCACTGTTGCGGCAGGCACTCGCCCAGTTCACCGATCTGAGCGAGAAGTACTCGAACTATCTGCAAGGCGCCCAGGCGATGTTGTACCGCGCCCAAGTGCAGGCGACGTTGGAATTGACTTCCGAGGCGATCGACAGTTTTCAGAGGGTCCTCGAACAACCCGATGCCGATCCGCTGCGGCTGCCGCGGATGCTCGGTATGGTGGGTCTCATCGATTTGCAAATCGGCGAGAACGCCGCAAAGTTAGCCACGCTGATCACCCAAGCGCAGGGGCTTGTTGACACGGCACGGCCCAATGAACGCCGCTCGCAAGAGCTCCAAGACCTACGCGTGGCGTTGGCCAGGGCTTACCTCGCACGCTCTCGTCAGCTCAAGGCGGAGGGGGGCAAACCGGCTGAGGAGAAGCGGTCGACCACCAACGGTCGCCAACTGCTGATGGATGCGGCCAAGGTTCCCGGAACGCATGACGCGCAGGTCAAGGAGTTGCTCGCTTCGGTCGGTGTTGAGAAAGCCGATTCCGCGACCGACCGACCGGCCGTCTCGCAACCCAAGAGCCTGGAGGAAGCGATCGCCGCCGCGCGGGAAATGCTGCAGTTGCTCGAAGAGCTCAGCAACACCGCGGGATTACTCGATCAACAGTCCGGAGAGGGTGGTATCGATGCGACGGAAATGGCCGCCCAAAAGGCGTCGATTGACGCACAAATCGACGAGACCCGATACATGGCTATCGATGTCCTTCGGCGTGGCTTGGCGCTGGAGGACGACGATCTCGAGTCGCTCAACCAAGCCCGCCAGTACCTCGCGTACGTGCTTTATCAGCGCGGTGATTACTTCGACGCCGCCGCCGTCGGGGAATTCCTAGCGCACAGCGCCCCAAGTAGCGAGATGGGATTGCGGGGAGGGTTGCTGGCCTTGTCGTCGTTGCAGAACGTGATGCTCACCACTGCGGATGAACTCAGTGGCGGCGTTGTTCGGCAGATCGAACGGCTCGGCAGCTACCTCACCGACCAGTGGCCCGATGACCCTCAAGCCGCCTCGGCGAAGGGAATCATGATTCGCCTGGCGCTTGAAAAAGACCGCTGGGATGATGCCCGGAAGTTGCTCGAGCAAATGCCCGCGGGCGATGAAAAGGGGAACTACCAACGATTGATGGGGCAACTGATCTGGAATCGATCGCTGCTGCTGAGGAAAGACTCCGAAGTCGACGAGGCCGATCGCCTGCTTCCTGAGGCGGCGCAAGAACTCCGGGCCGGACTCGACTCGATCGCCAAAGAGCCGACCGGTCGGGAGACGATTCAGGCCGCACTGGTGCTGGCGAAGATCGAGCTGCGTCGTGGCGACCCGGCGGCGGCGTTGGCCGCGCTGGATCATCCGAAGTACGGACCGATCCGATGGGTCGAGAAGCTCGGTGAACCGAGCGAGGGTTTCTCGGACGATCTTTCCAGCACCGAATTGCAATCGGTGGTCGGCGTGATGACGGTTGATGACGACCGTGCCCAAGCGATGCTCGCTCGCGCGACCGAGGTGATGGATCGACTGAGAAAGCGTGTCGAAGAGAAACCCGATGCCAGCGAACGCTTGGTCAGGATCTACCTCGCTCTGGCGAGAGACATTCGCGAACAACTGCAGACGGCGGAGCCCGCGCGGAAGGCGAAATTGATCGGAGCGTTTCGTGTGGTTCTCGATTCGATCGCCCAAAGCACGGACGATCCTTCGACGCTTCAGTGGGTTGGCCAAACGCTGATGCAAATGGGCGAATCATCGATGGCCCCTGGAACGACTCGAGCCACTGGCGAGGCTGCGGAACTGCTCACCTCGTCGACCCAAACGCTCTCTCAATTGATCGAGCGACTCGGGAAGGAGGCGTCGCCATCACTCCCTTTCCAACTCGGCAGGGCCCATCGGTTGCTTGGTGAGTACAAGAAGGCGGTCGACCTGTTTCAGGCTGTACTGTCGGAAAATCCGATGATGCTCGATGCGCAGGTCGAAGCGGCATTGGCCTACGAGCAATGGGCAGCGGTTACCGATCCGCAGTTTGCCGGCAAGGCATACGATTTCGCGCTCCGCGGAGCCAGACCCGGCGAGAATGGTCAGAATGTGATCTGGGGATGGGGGAAGATCAGCAAAATGGTTAGCAGCCGTCCCGAGTTTCGCGACCTATTCTTCGAGTCGCGGTACCACATCGCGCTCTGTCGATTCCTGATGGGAAAGGCGATGAAGAGCGATGAAGTGATTCAACAGGCCGCGGGCGACATCAACCAGGTCGCGTCGCTCTATCCCGAGCTCGGCGGCCCACAGCGCAGGTCCGATTTTGACCTCTTGCTCAAGGAGATTCAGAAATCCCTCGGCAAAAGGCCCGAGGGTCTGACGCCGATTTCGGCACCCGCGGGTTAAAATGGTTCTCATTCGTTTTCGGGGCAATCGATCACGTTCAATTTCACCTTTCCTCCACCAACTTTTTGTTTGATGCCGATCGCTTTTCCATCCTCTGCTTCGGATGCCCTTCGTGTGCTCCC
>JBGTCJ010000435.1:0-4750 GCA_041748895.1 Pirellulaceae bacterium | reverse complement strand
CCGCGGCAAGCAGACGGGACAGAAAGGGACTCATCTGCTTCACACGCTCAACGGGACCGCGATTGCCACGGGGCGCGCGATGATCGCGATCCTCGAGAACCATCAAAACGCCGACGGAACCGTCACGATACCAACCGTCCTTCGCCCGCTCATGGGACTGGACACGCTCACCGTTTAGTCTGTCGAGATGCTGCCGAGCGACGCCCAAACATGGGGATCAATCGAGTCGGTGAGAAAAGTGATGGAACCATCGAGTTTCGCCAACTGAAACCCGCCCAAATGATTCGACGACGGCGGAACACTCCCCGTCCACTCGTGACCCGCGTCGGCGCCCAACCCCGCGGTCGATCCTACAGCCGCCCACGGTGCCCCGGGTGGCGCGACATGGTTGTAGGTCACGAAGTTGAGTCCTGGGTTGTGCCACGAGCGGCCCGAGAGCCGATAGTAGTGGGAAGGTGTTCGCGTTCCCATCGATTCGGCAACAGCCCTGACGATATCGATAGTGACGTTCCGCTCTCCGTAGGCAAGCGTCAAGGCAGCAGGCCAAACGTTGGCACGTCGATCATAACTCCCGTCAACAGCAGCCTTTCGACGTTCACTAAGGGCTGCAACTTGAGACAGGCCCCGCGAAATATCGCTAAGTCGCGTAAGGGTGTGCTGGAAAGGACCGTTGGCTCGGTGTGACTCTTCACCTTCCCACCAAGTGGTTAACTGAAAGGGCGTCGAACCTGTATTGAATCGATAGTTGGTCCCCTCATCGGTCGGATCGGAGGGACAAAGCAGTGTGCTGATACGCGCCCTAGTCTGGCGCCGCATATGATCGGTTGATGCACCATCACCCCTGGATGCATTGAACCGCCTAGCCTGCGATGCTTCCGACTCAAATCCGAGGTAGGGCAACAGACGCCAATAGCCCGATGCCGTCACAGGTTCGCTACGCGTTCCGTCGGGATTCAAAGGGGGCAAAGCCGGACCGAAGACTCTCGATTCAGGACACAGAAGGCGACGATGATCGTTCTCGTACAAATGGACGGATAGGATGACTTGCCGCAGACGGTTTTCACATTCGCTTTGACGAGCCCGTTCTCGCACACGTTGAACGCCTACCAGCAGGACACTCGCCAACACAGCGACGACGGACATCGCAACCACCAACTCAATCATTGTGAATCCCAACCGCCGCCGTTCAGTCGTACGCATGGTGCACCTTCAGGCGGGACGAAGGAATGTCTCCGTCCTCGAAAACGAACTCGTAAAATTCAATCCCTTTTGCTGAAGGTATTTCTACCTTCAGTTCCACAGAAACCATTCCACCACTTTCGGCCTCGCGCTCGTTCCTAAATTCGGCCGCACCCAATGCCGAGCCATCACTAGCGAGTCGTCGGACTCCAAGCACTTTCATCTTCTGATCTTGCTTGTTTCGAATTCGAACTCCCACCCATTGCGCCTCACTGGTGGGTCTCCTTAGGTAGGTCTTCGTGGGAGGAATCACGATGACCTGAGGACTTTGCAGCCCCACATGCAGAGGGAGCAAAAGCGGAGGAATGGTTCTCTGGTCGCTCTCGAAGTGGAATGCGACCGACGCTTGCCGCTGAGGTTCCCAGTCTCTCGGTATCTCGACCACGATCTGGCACGTCATCTCACCGATCGTAGCTTGAACCCATTCGTAGGTAGGGAGACACTGCCGGAGTTCAACTCGCTCGCCGGGCAACGGAGCAATAAGCTTCAACTGCACTTCCACCGCTCGTGTCTCGCCGGGGGCCATCCTGAGCGCTGAAACCTTACTAGGTTCAGCAGAAACGGGATGGACGATCCGCCAGCGGACGTTGGCGGTGACCTCTCGAATAGCCTCGTCCCCAACGCGATAAGATACAATCACCCGTTTCGTTTCCGGTTCTAGGGAGATAACCCGACCGACCGTTTCGGGGCGTGCGAGAACCGAGATCGGTCGCTCGCCTCGCGGCGCGATGGTGGTAGCTTCCGAATCAACTTCCACGCAGCCGCAAGATACTCGATACCCAGTTATTTCAACCGGTTGATCACCCTCGTTCCGGAGGACGATGGTACCACGCAGGGGCTGGATCGCTGTGATATCCACATCTCCGAAGTCGAGCACGTCTGTCTTGAACGATACCTGACCAATTGGTGACGCGACGACCTTGACCGGAGCAAAAACATGGGCCATGGCGACGCAAGCCGCCACGCATCGAATTCCACGCGATAAGCACCGAGATTTTCGCTCGCCCAATCCGTCATCTGCGGACGCCCGACTGACGAAAACTCGCCTCACTGCTTTTCCACGGCTGTCGAACCCATTTGAGGAATGAACAAGGGTCACTTCAGTTACTCCTGAGCTTGGGACGAATCAAGTGGATGTACGCGAACCAAATCGCCATCGCGGTGAACAGGCCACTCGCAATGTAGGCAGTCGCAATCACCGCATAACGAGGCGACTCTCGGTCCGAACGCCCAAACGCGGTCTTGGAAATCAAGAGGGCATGACCACCCCAGCGTTGGCCCCATACCGCCTGGTCGATCATAAAAACCGATGGTGGGTCAATGATCGTCCACTGCGTGCCGCTGCTATCCGCGATCAAAACGAACTTACCCGGATCGATTTCCGCGACGCATGCGAATCGGCGTGCCTTGCGGTGTTTGGCCAAGTCCGCCGCATCGGTGCGAACGATCAACGTCGAAAACCCCAGTTCGGTTGCGGCATCATCGAGTTGCTTCAACCCGTATCCGACGACCGTCGGCCTTCCCATCATGGATCGGAGGATTTCAAAATCGATGTCATGTCCCAGAGCAACGGTGGCAACGTAGAGACATTCCAACCCGCTATCGGAGCCGTTAGCGACTCCTTCACAAGGCAGCAAAACAGTCAACAGGATCGTTGCAGCGCTGCATCGGATCGCGTTCGACTGAGTCATTCTAGTGCCGCTTCACGGAGGAAAATCCGGCCTCACGAAACGAAAGTCCAATTTCTCTCAGACGCGCCGTGCGATCTACACCGTGTCCACCAGTGGTCCGCGTCGAGCCTTTCCCCGGCGTGAAGGTCGTCACTCTCACGGAGCGATCCACACCCAGGCCGGACTCCGAAAACGTGTCTGAGCTGATTGAAGGTGACAGCTCAAAATCATCAATGAGAAGTGAGAAAGAATCGTACCATGGCTCGCCCGGCATTCTTTTGCGCTGCGTCAAGCTCTTCAAGAACCACGTTGAACGAACTGGCTCCCATGCATAATCCGCAGCATATTCGGGTCGGTTGCGCGAGCTTCGCTTGACCGACTGGATCAACCCGCCCTTCAAAACATCGAAACGAAACTCCACGAATCCGGTGTTCCCCGGAGGCGTTAGACGCAGTGTGGATACGCTTTTCCCACGATCAAGCGATACTCTCCGACTGCCATAGTCGAAAGTTCCATTCGAAGAAATGATATCGCGAAGCGGAATCTCCATGTCGTAAAGCAACCAGGACTTTGACGGCAATACCCAAAGCACCTGCTCGATCGACTTGCTGCCCGCAACAGCCCTGAACAGCTGCCTCCCCGTCACGTCGTAATTCACACTCACTTTAGGTGTAACGATCGCCTTACCCACATTCGACTGGCTCGATCCACTACTGTCTCGCCGCACGATTTCGAAGTCGTACCGCTCGAGTTCACCCTGCCAAACCACCTTGCCCTTCGCCTCCGCGACCGTTCCCGCCAACCTCCGCACCGACGAAAAATGAAACGACCCAGAATCGAGTGTCCTGAGCACCGCTTCGTTCTCATCCAAAATCGCGGACAACCACGCTCGGTCATCCCCCTCAAGCACATCGGCTGCCGCACGAACGGGAAACGCCAGCATGCAACCCAAAAGCAAGCTGGACGAAACGACACCTGTTCGGCCAACGCAGGAGGAAAAACCCTGAGCCCGACCGAGAAACCGGGAATGCAGCAGCGAGCGGACTGGCGCCAGAAGCTGATTCATCACTGACACTCCAAAAACGCCATACAACAGACGAATTCAAGAGCAGTCATCATCGCATTCATCGTTAACAAGCACGCCGTCAAATGTTGACGCGATGCATGTGTCAATCGCTTCATCAAACTCACACTCAACGTCATAAGCGCAGGCTGTGTAATTGAAGTCGCGCGTGCAAGTCTTCCCGCTGTAACCCGTTACGCAGTTAGTCCGATCAGCGACGAGAACTCGGAAGTAGCCGACTTCGCCGCCCAACTTGCACGCGAGAGGAGCGTGAGCAGAACATAGAATTTCTGTCTTGACGCAATCCAAGTTGAAAATGCAGCACGCATCCGGGACTTCCTCTCCAGGCACGATCTCACGGAAATCCTCGTCTAAGTCGGCACCCGGTTGAAGAACGAGACATGACCAAATTCCCAAAACTGCAATGCCAGAGATTATCGAAGTTGGCAGGCTTCGAACGACGTAAGTTTTCACTTACACACCTCTAGAAATGGGACGAGCGGGGGTCGATGTCGACGAGGAGCCTCGGAGTTAACGGGGGAGACGTGTCCGAGACTTTCAGTATTGTGGGGGGGGGGATTAAGAGTCAAGCGCAGCGGATTCGCGATTTCCAAAATTTCCGATCACGGGCGAGCGAGCCAAGCGTATAGACCGACGAACGTTTTGGCGTCGCGGATTTGTCCGCGCCCGATCAGTTCGCGAACCTCCTCGCGAGTGACGATTCGGTTTTCGATCTGTTCCGTCTCCTCGCGATCGGGGCTGCCCGCCGACAACTCGG
>JBGTCJ010000434.1:0-4015 GCA_041748895.1 Pirellulaceae bacterium | reverse complement strand
TGGCCTCGCGCCGCCACCGCCACCCATGCTGGGTCGGCCGCCTCCGCCCGCACCGATACTCGGGCGCGAGCCAACGCTTCGTTGTCCCCATGCCTCGTGACCGGCAAAGATGAGTACGGCCGCAAACACCGACATGGTCACTGGCGTGACGAAAGCCTGTCGCAGCGTCTTCATTTTTTCTCTTCCTGCAATTGAGCGATGTTCGGTGCGGCGCGCTATCGATTGTCAGGCGCGGGCGCGCCTGCTGCCGCCGGTTTCGCTTCGCTTTCGATAGGTCGTAGTGAATTGGTGATCGGCTCAACCGTGCTCGACGAAATCGGCTTGATCGACGGGGATGGCGGCGCACGCGTGACGGTCACGTCAAAATCATCAGCTCTCCCGTCTCCCACGATCCGGTCGGTACCCACCATTTGGAATCGCTCGTCGCCCAGTGGGATGAAGGTCACTGTCGCGCTACCTGTCATCCCGTCGGGCATCGTGGCCAGGGATTTGATGACCCAGCCCTCCTCCGTTTCGGTCCACGTTCCCTCGGCGTATCCCCCGTCGGCGTCGAACAACCAAGAGCGAACCTTTCCAGCCAACGGATCCCAGCCGATTCGCTGTGTGCTCTTCATGATCACGTCGCCTTCGCGGGTCGCACTAAAATCACCAATAATGAAATTTTGTCCCTCATCCCAGCGGTACTCGATCGCGACCGCCAAGTCGGGTTCTTCGCTGACCCATCGGCCCACGAGCCAGGCTAGCGATTCCAACCGAAGGTCAGGGGTCGGATCGGGTTCGTCGTAGACTTCGCGAATGGAGGCGAGAAACCACTTCCCATCGACCTTGCTGAGCACCGCGATGTACCGAACCTGAGCCCCTGTGCCGTCGGCGGTGGATACATATCTGGTTCCTTCTTCGATCGCGAGATTCTCACCGATGTTGCGTATCGACTCGATTTCGAGTTCCAACTTTGCGCCGGGAAACTTCGCAAAGTACTTGGCGAACAGCTCCTGCAAGTCCGACTGACCTTTATAGACCGTGCCCAGCTCGTCGATCAGTTCCCCCTCGGGAAGAAACAGCTTGACCAAGACCTCTGGGTTGCCCTCATTGAAGGCTTTCGCAAACGACTCCTCCATGACGGCAACGGCCTCGACCGTCGCTTCGTCAGCGATGAGCGACCGATTGATCATTCCGCTCCAAGTGACGACCAAGACCACCGCGGCAAATAACTTGACCTGTCGTTGTTTCATGAGAGCGTCCTTCGAGTGAATGGAACATCGCTGCGTGGATGGAAGCTGACCCAGATAGTCCAGAACGAAAAGCGGCTGCTGGGCCTGACGAAGCCTGACGAAGCCTGACCCAAGGCGATCCTTCCCGCCAACCATTTACGGCGAGCGGCGGCGATACCCCGACTGGGAGATTATCCTCGCTCGTCCAGCCGAGTCAAACAAACGATTATTCGGCGGCAGTCAGCGTGGTGTCGTCGGGGTGAATTCGAAAAAAGATTGCAAAAAGCACGGGCACTAGGAACATCGTTAGCACGCAGGCGAATGCCAGTCCAAACATCAGTGACACGGCCATTCCAGCGAAAAATGGATCCTGCAGCAGCGGGATCATCCCTAGGATGGTTGTGATCGCAACCATCAGTACGGGCCGAAGTTTTGTCACGCTACCATCCAGAAGGGATTGGTAAGGTGATTTGCCCGAGTCGATTTCATTCGTGATTTTATTGAGCACCACGATCGAGTTCTTGATCTGTTCCCCCCCCAGGGCCAGCACGCCCAGAAGCGCCATGAACCCGAAAGGCTGTCCCGTCAGCAGCAGGCCCGCGGTCACACCAATGATGCAAAGCGGCGCGACAATCCAGATCACCAGCGTCGTTCGAATCGAATTGAAAAGACAAACGACGATGAACACCATCAGGGTCAAGGCGATCGGCAGGGGTTTCGCCAGCGCCACCCGCGCGTCACTGGAATCCTCGTACTCCCCGCCCCACTGCAAGGAGTACCCGTCAGGCAACTCGATTTGCTCAATGTCCCGGCGAACGCGGTTGAATAGAAGGCTCGGCAGTCCCCTCCGCGGGTCGGCGTGTACGGTGATCACCGGCAATCGGTCGCGGCGCATGACGACAGAATCCTCCCAAGCGATCTCGCTACCCGAGCTGACCTGGCTGAGCGGAATCATTCGACCAGCCACGGGGCTCCAGATCTGCATACTCTGCATCACCTGAACATCGGAGCGCTCATTTACCGGTGGTCTGGCGATGATTGGTAATAGACGCGTCTCCTGGGGAAAGACACCCACGGCCTCTCCGCCCGGTTCACGATAGAAGCCCACGACACGTCCCTCAAAACCGGTTGCGAGCGCCTGGGCAACCTCGACACGTGTGATCCCGTTTCGGCGAGCCTGCATCTCCATCAAGTTGGGCCGAACGACCTTCTCGCGTTCGCGCCAGTCGTGCCGAATGCACACCGCGCCACCGTCCTCATCAAGAATGCGCTTGGCCTGATCGGCCAAGGCACGAAGCTGCTCAGGATCGGGGCCATGGAATCTCGCTTGAATTCGTCCTCCCTTCCCGGGGCCGAGAAGAAACTTCTTGGCAACCGAGTTAGCGTTCGGGTATTGAGAATCGAGATGCCCTTGGATCGTCTCGATCAAGCCATCGATCTTGCCTTCATCATCGACGTCGATCAAGAACTGAACGTAGGCCCGATTCTCCATCTCGGGGCTGTAGACGAGCATGAATCGCAGCGCCCCGCCGCCAATGAAGCTCGAGACGTGGGTCACGCCCGGTTGATCTTGAATGTACTTTCCGCCCTGGGCGGCAAACGACTCGGATTCCCGAATGTGTTTACCCGCCGGAAGAAACGTGTCGACCATGAACTGTGGCCGCGTCGCGGGAGGGAAAAAACTCTGCTTGACGAGTGTGAATCCATACAACCCGACCACGAACAAGACGATCGCCGAGGCAACCACGATCCAACGAAAGCGGAGCGCCATCACCAACCAACTGCGGTAGGTCGTGAACACCATACCGTCGTAAGGATCGGCCGCGACGCTTCCGTCGGCGTTAGGCGGCAACGGCTTGAAGAAAAGGTAGCTCAGCAGCGGCGTGATCGTGATCGCGGAGAACCAACTCAGCGTGAGCGCGATTAGAATCACCCAGAACAACGAGTTGCAGTATTCGCCCGTCTTGTCCTCGGAAAGACCGATCGCCGCAAAGGCAACAATGGCGATCGCGGTCGCCCCGAACAGCGGCCACTGATTCTGCGAAACCGCATCACGAACCACGTCCATCTTGTTTCGGCCCGCCTCGATTTCGACGCGCATCCCCTCGATGATGATGATCGCATTGTCGGTCAACATGCACAGCGAGATGATCAGCGCCCCGAGCGAAATCCGCTCCATCAGGATATCGCCGTCGAGATACATGACGAGGAACGTCGACATGATCGTCGTGAACAGCACCAAACCGATGATCACTCCGGTCTTTCGGCCCATCGTGACCAGCAGTACGACGACGACAATGCTGACCGCTTTGAAGAGATTGAAAATGAATGCGCTGGTCGCAATCGTCACGGCTTCGGGTTGAAAATTGATCTCACCGATCTCAATCCCGATCGGTTGCAGCGGCTTGAGCGAATTGAGCCGCTGGCGAATCCCCTCCCCCATGGTCACGACATTTCCGCCCTGAACCGTCGATATCCCAAGCCCGATTGCCGGGTGGCCGTCGTAGCGGAGCAACCGCCGCGGTGGGTCAGGATCACCTCGTTCGATCGTCGCCACGTCACGAAGTGTCAGCTGTCGCCCCGTGCTGTCGGAGCCGATCACTAGGTCGAGCATGTCGCTGGCGGACGTGAACGCTCCCTGAGGATCGATCGCGATGTGTTCCTCGCCAATGCGCACGCGCCCACCATCAGCGGCGATATTCCTGGCCCGCAATTCACCATAGATCTGCTCCTCATTGATCCCCAACTGTGCCAAACGAAGCCGCGAGATCTCGAGGTACACCACCTCCTGCTGCTCGGCAAAC
>JBGTCJ010000433.1:0-2833 GCA_041748895.1 Pirellulaceae bacterium | reverse complement strand
GACGAGTTCTGCATTTGGGGATTTCGTGAGCACTACTCGCAGGAGGATCGCGCTCGCATCCAAGCTGCAGGGATCGATTTCCGATCGCGCTACTGGCACCCGAGCATTTGTCTCAATGGGAACTGGGTTCCCACAACGGTTGACGACTACGGTCCGGATAAATTTGTCGACTTCATCGTCGACTTTATCGAGCGACACCGAGACCAACCTTTCTTCATCTACTACCCCATGGCACTCACGCACAGTCCCTGGGTCCCAACGCCCGACAGCTACGAGCCGGGGATGGATCGCGAGAAGAACAACAAAGCAAACTTTCAGGCCAACGTGGAGTACACCGATAAGCTGGTGGGTCGTATTGTGGCGGCAATCGATGCCGCTGGTGTGCGCGATCAAACCGTCGTCATTTTCACCGGTGACAATGGAACCGGCGGGGGCGAGGGTAAATCGACGGCGACTGAAAAGGGGGCCAGGGTTCCTCTGATTGTCAACGGTCCAGGTCTTGTTGAGCCTCGCGGCACGACGACCAGTCTTGCCGACATGTCGGATATCTTTCCGACGCTCATGGAGTTGGCGGGTGTCGAGATCCCTGTTTCTCACCAGGTCGATGGCAGGAGCTTTGCTCCCTTGCTCAGCGGCCGTGAGGACACGACCCGCGATTGGATTTTTGCGTATCAGGCCGATCGGCGGATCCTGCGTACCGATCGCTGGTTGTTGGAGGACAATTCGCCGCGTCATGCGGGGCGGTTTTTCGATTGCGGCAGCAGCCGCGATGGGACGGGCTATCGCGATGTCACCGGATCGAGCGAGCCCGAGGTGGTCGCGGCTCGCGCGCATTTTGACCAATTGCTAAAGGGCCTTCCGGCACCGCTGCTCGACGACGATGGTCCTCCCAATCAAAAGCTCAATCCCAGAGACCGTAGCGAAAGAAGGAATCAGCGTAGGGAGAAATGAACCGCCGGGTCGAACGATGGTGGTAAACTGTTGTGCGTCGATAAGGCAATGCGATGCCCGATGGCGTCTCGGCTATCGATCACTCTTCTGCCACCTCCTACCTGTGCGTGCTCCTATGAAAGCCGGTTTCGCGGTGCTCGACATCCTAAATCTGCGCATGGCAATCGCTATTGCGATCGCCGGTGGTCTCCTGGTCGAACCGACACGCGCCGGAAACGTCAGTTCCCAACCCAACATTGTTCTCATTCTCGCGGATGATTTGGGCTGGTCCGATCTCGGTTGCTACGGAGCTGATCTCCACGAAACGCCGCACATCGATCACTTGGCTAGCCAGGGAGTTCGATTCACTCGGGCCTACGCGATGTCGGTCTGTTCGCCGACGCGTGCCATGTTGATGACTGGGCGTCACGCGGCGCGGTTGGGAATGACCGTATGGATCGAGGCTTCGCTCAAACGCAATACGAATCGGCAGTGGCTCGATGCCTCGTCACTGCACAACCTTCCGCATGTGGAAACGACGCTTGCTTCGCGGCTGCGCGAATCTGGCTATTTCACGGCGCTCGTCGGCAAGTGGCATCTGGGTGATGCCGATCATTTTCCCGAAACACACGGTTTCGATATCAACATCGGCGGAAACCACTGGGGTGCACCGACCTCTTTTTGGTGGCCCTACCGAGGAAGCGGGCGATTCGGTGTCCAGTACCGCTACGTCCCGCAGCTTGATTTTGGTCAACCCGGGGAGTACCTGACCGATCGTTTGACCGATGAAGCGATCCAGGTGATCGATCGCGCGGTCGGAAACAAGCAGCCGTTCTTTCTCTACTTGTCGCACTACGCACCGCACACCCCGATCGAAGCCAAAACGGACCACACGGAGCACTTTGCGTCCAAGATTCGCAGTGAGATGCATCACCAGCATCCTGTTTACGCCGCCATGGTGAAGTCGCTCGATGAGAGTGTTGGCAGAATCGTCGATCACCTGGAAAAGAATGAAATCGATCAGAACACGATCGTCATTTTCTCGAGTGATAACGGAGGTTACGTCGGCGTGGACCAAATGTCGGGCTATCGGGTCCCGGTCACGAACAATGCCCCGCTTCGCTCGGGCAAGGGCTCGCTTTATGAGGGAGGCATTCGTGTTCCGCTGATCGTCCGCTGGCCGGGTGTCACGGCGGCGGGCCAATCGTGTGCCGTACCGGTCTCGCTCGCCGACATTTATCCGACGCTCACCCGCGCCCCGATGGCGGATGATCCTAAAGTGGATCGATCCGTGGACGACGAGCCGCCCACTCTCGACGGAGTCGATCTTCGCGAGCTCTTGCAAGATCCTTCCTCACGGCTGGAGCGCGAAGCCCTGTACTTCCACTATCCACACTATTACGCGACCACAACGCCGGCCAGCGCGGTGCTCAGAGGTGACTGGAAATTGATCGAGTATTTTGAGAATGGACGCACTGAGTTATTCGATCTGCGCTCAGACCCCAGCGAACAAAATAATTTGGCCGATGAAGAACGAAATCAGGTCAAACCTCTGAAGGCACTACTCGATCACTGGCGAACCGATGTGGGGGCACGGTTGCCGCAACCCAACCCGGATTTTCAACCCAAGAGGTAGCAGCGAATGAAATGGCTCGGATCGGAGTGATCAATCGATTTTGGTGAAACTCAGCGCGTCAACGACGATCAAACCCTCGCCGTTCCCGGAGCGTATTTCCACAAAGCCCTCACGGCCTGCGGCAAACGCGAACTCTCCGACCAACAAAGATTTTGTCGGTTCCACCGAGACAACCTCCGTGCCGTCGGCGCCAGATACGGCCACTTGAAAACGACGGGTCTGTCGTAGGATGACAGGGTTCTCAAAGGGAGGGCCATACAACTCGAC
>JBGTCJ010000432.1:0-5423 GCA_041748895.1 Pirellulaceae bacterium | reverse complement strand
GAGCTTCTGGATATCCAACAACTAAATGAGGGTCTTCAAAACCGTCGGTTCGATGTGGTCAAGGTGAGTTTCCTTGCGGCGCTACGCGCTTCGGACGAGATCGTGGTTCTGCCCAGCGGCTCGGCGATCGGGTTCGGTGTCGGACCGCTGCTGTTGGCAGCTCGTCGCGAGACGCGTCCCGAATCGAGCGACCAGGTAACGCTGTGTCCGGGCGCACAGACGACGGCGATGCTTCTGTTTTCCCTGTTCTATCCATCGACGACGCGCGTCGAGCAGGTGGTTTTCTCGGAAATCATGCCGATGCTACGATCGCACCAAGGCGACTTTGGAGTTTGTATCCACGAGGGACGGTTCACCTGGCGCCAGGAGGGGCTGACACTCATCGAGGACTTGGGTACCCGCTGGGAGATGGAGACCGGATTCCCGCTTCCGCTCGGAGGTATCGTCGCGTTTCGCTCGATCCCGCAGGCAACGCTCGAACGAGTCCAAGCGGTAATCAGCGACTCGCTCCAATTTGCCCATTCAAATCCGACGGACGCTCTTGCGACGATGCGGCGACACGCGCAGTCGATGAGTGACGAGGTTTTGCTGCAGCACGTGGAACTTTACGTCAATCGCTGGACCGAAGACCTTGGTGTAGTCGGTCGCGAGGCACTCGCGGAGCTATCCCGCCGCGGCAAGTCAGCCGGCTTGATCGCCCCCGGACAATCCGATTTGCGCGTTCACGGCGACGCGGCGGCGGCTGTCGATCGTACGGCCAAGGGAACGGAGGCGGATGCAAGAGTTGGCGCAAAGGGGTTTGGTTTGCCCGATGGCGCGTGAGCGCCCGCGGAATCCACAGCAAACGAGCTTGATTCGGCATTCGCCGATCTGGTACCGGACCGATCGGCGAGCGGCGTGGGCGGAACGCGGGGCCGTGCGGGGGCCAGCGGGTACATCAACAGTCGGGAGAGGGTGACGTGGCGAAAAACGTGCTTTGCATCAAGTGGGGATCTCGCTACGGCAGCGAGTACGTCAACCGGCTCTACCATGGTGTTCGACGCCATCTCACCGGTCCCGTTCGGTTCATCGCGTTAACCGACGACGCCAGTGGGATTGACGGCGGGGTCGAAGTTCATCCGCTACCGATCACCAGTTTTGACGAAGAAGAATTCGATGCTCGCCGTGGTGGGGAGACCTGGCGAAAGGTCGGCCTGTTCCAACCGGGGCTTGTGGATCTCCAGGGCGACACACTGTTTCTGGATCTCGATGTGGTGATCACCGGTTCGCTCGACGACCTCTTCACTTACGAGCCAGGTAAGTTTTGTGTCATTCAGGACTGGCTTGAAAAAAAACGCGCGTGGATGCCCGGACGTGATGGTCAAGTGGGAAACACCTCAGTCTTTCGCTACAATTTGAGGGACCACGCCAAGGTCTACACGCATTTCGAGATCAATCAAAGTCAGGCGCTCGATTCCTTCCGCATTGAGCAGCAGTACGTAAGCCATGTGCTGCGTGACAGCATGGTCTTTTGGCCGTCGGCGTGGACCCAGAGCTTCAAGCGAAATTGTCGTCCGCGATTCCCGTTCAACCACTTTCGCGCTCCCTCGCGTCCCGAGGGTTGCCGGGTCCTAGTGTTTCATGGTCGACCATTTCCGGATCAGGCGATCGCTGGATACCGCGGCGGCCTTTTTCACACGACCCTCCCAGCCCCCTGGCTCGCGGACGATTGGTACGATGAACCCGCTAGCCAGCGGCGCGCCGCGTAATGCGACTGCGGGGGCCAACTCGTGACGCTGGTTCCCCTATCGGCAGGTCCGCTCGAGATGGTGTTCGATGACGGCACCGCGTTCTTGAGACAGATCCGACTGGGCCAACGCGAGATCGTCCGAGCGATTTTTGCGGCGGTGCGAGATCAGGATTGGAACACGGTTGGTGGTCCGATCAACAACTTGGTCATCGATCGTGGCAACGGGAGTTTCGAGATTTCGTTCGACGTCCGTGCGACGGCGGGCGCGGTCGATTTTTCCTGGAGGGGAGTGATACGGGGCGACCACGACGGGACGGTCCGCTATGAATTTCGTGGAATTGCCGAAAACACCTTCTTCAAGAATCGGATCGGTCTGTGCGTGCTGCACCCGATCGTCGAGTGTGCCGGCAAGCCCTGCCGCGTGTTGCACACCGATGGATCGGTCACGCAGGGCCGGTTTCCCGGGACGATTTCGCCGCACCAGCCCTTTCAGGACATCCGTTCGCTTTCCCATCAAGTGACGAACACCCTCGAGGCGGAAGTCCAATTCGAAGGGGAGTCTTTCGAAATGGAAGACCAGCGCAACTGGACTGACGCGTCCTTCAAGACCTATAGCACTCCGCTCGCATTGCCGTTTCCCGTGCGGCTCAATCGTGGCGAGCGGATCGATCATCAGGTCACCCTCCGACTGCGAGGTGACGTCTCACCGCCGCCTCCTGTGGAACCTCCGCAGACGCAGGCCGTGATCACGGTCGATTGGTCACGTCCCATGGCGTTACCGACGATCGGGACAGGATGGGGATGCGGGGACAGTTTCGCGTCGACGGACAGAGCCGATTTTTTGAACGCCCTAGCGTCGCTTCGGCTTGGGCATTTGCGTTTGGATTTGCACCTCTCTCAACAGGAGTGGCTCCCGCAACTCGAGGAAGCGACACATGGGAGTCAGCGGCTCGGGGTGCCGCTGCATGTGGCAGTCTTCGTGACCGACCAGGCTGCCCAAGAGCTTGAATCTCTTCTCATGGCCATGGGTCGTATCAAGCCGATGGTAAGTCTCTGGCTGATTTTTCACGAGCAAGAAAAGGTGACCAGTGCCTCGTGGGTCGAACTAGCGCGTCAGAAACTTGTCGCTTGGGATAGGTCGATTCCGCTGGCTTCAGGGACGAACGCCTATTTCGCGGAGCTCAATCGAGACCGACCGACGGTCGATTCGACCACATTGCCGTGCTATTCGATCAACCCGCAGGTTCACGCGTTCGACGATCTGTCGCTTGTCGAAACGCTCGGTGCACAGCGGAGCACCGTTGAGGCTGCGCAAACGTTCTCGTCGCGTGAGGTCGTGATATCGCCGATCACACTTCTTCCCCGCTTCAACCCGAATGCGACAGTCGTCGAACCCGATCGCATTGACCCCTCGCGGTACCCGGAACTGCCGAGCGATCCGCGGCAGGTAACAGATTTCGCCGCGGCGTGGACGATCGGCAGTCTGGCGAGCTTGGCCACCTGCGATGGTGTCCACGCTTTGACTTATTACGAGGCCGTGGGTCCGAGAGGCCTGATGAATGGCGAAGGGATCGCCTATCCGGTTTATCATGTCTTTCGCGCGCTCGCCGACGTCGCAAGCGTTTACCCATCGTGCTCCGATCGTCCGCACATCGCCACGACTTTGGCGTGGTCGGATCGTCGAGGGCGGCGTCACCTGCTTGTTGCCGCTTTCGAAGGGGCAACATCCTTGAAGCTCTTGGGCATTTCGATCGATCTAGATGTCACACCGCTCGGTCCCGGTGGCTTTGAGCGGTCCGCAGCGCGATCGGTCACCTCGTCGCCGGATCGATCGGCGATCGTTACTCTAAGCGGTTTGGGGGTGTTTCTCCTCGCGTTGAATGAGACGCGGGCAAACGCAAACAGCCCAGGCGTCACGGGAGCTTGAATGAGCGAATTGCGTTTTGCGGTGTTTGGATCCGGGTTCTGGTCCCGATTTCAACTTGGCGGCTGGAGTGAACTGGACGGTGCGAGGTGCGTTGCGATTTGCGATCCTGACATGGCGAAAGCCAAGGCGATGGCCAACGCTTTTTCGATTCCCGCGGTCTACGATGATGCGCAGGACTTGCTGTCCCACGAGACCCTCGATTTTGTCGACATCGTGACCGACGTCGACAGCCATGGTCCGCTGGTCAACAAAGCGGCTGATCACGGCATCGCGGTCATCTGTCAGAAACCGATGGGGCCGACGCTCGAGATCGCGGAGGCGATGGTTCAGCGCTGCCTGCGTGATCGCGTACCCTTTTTCGTGCATGAGAATTGGCGCTGGCAGGCACCGCTGAGGGCGATCAAGGCCGTCATCGATTCGGGCCGCCTGGGAAATATCGTCCGCGGGCGAATTGACTACGCCAATAGCTTTCCGGTGTTCGACAACCAGCCATTTCTGAAGCAGCTCGACCGCTTCATCCTGACCGATATCGGCACTCACATCCTCGATGTTGCGAGATTCCTGTGGGGCGAAGCGAGCGAGCTGTTCTGCCTGACGAGGCGGATCCGCACCGATATCCGGGGTGAGGACGTGGCGACCGTGATGATGAGGATGACCGATGGCGTCACCGTCACTTGTAACATGAGCTATGCGAGCAAGTGGGAATTTGACCGATTCCCTGAAACGATGGTGGCCATCGAGGGGACCCTGGGCGGCGTCTCGCTTGGCCCCGACTTTACGATCAAGGTCGTGACCGATGAGGGAACCGAAGTGAACCGAGTCGCGCCGCAGCGATACCCATGGTCCGAGCCGGCTTATGCGTTGATTCACTCGAGCATTGTTCAGTGCAATCAAAACCTGTTGACCGCGTTGCAAGGCGGCGCGACAGCGGAGACGACCGCCGAGGATAACCTCGAAACGCTGAAGTTGGTGTTCGCGTGCTACGAGAGTGCAGCTAAGGGACAATCCGTGCGACTGCGATGATTTCCCTATCGGATGATTTCCTTCACACTCTCGGCCCCACCCATCCGCTGGTGGGGGAGTGGTCGGCGATGGCTGAAAATATTTGACGTCGTGGTCCTCAAAGGCCTAAACTGAGGGTCTCATCATGAACGTCCGCGAGATGGAAGACTAACCAACCGATCGGCCTGCGTATTGGATCGGTTCGACCATCACCGTCGTAACGGTAGTGAAAGCCATGGAAGCCAAACTCTTCGAATCGCAGTCTGTCGACCCCGGACGGGTTCCTGGTTCAGGTTCTTCGGCCAGAGTCAAAAAGCAAGGAGATTCGGCGACGAAACTTGCGATCAATCCGGCGTTTTTGCAGGAGATCAAGGACTGCAACCCAACGCTTTGGAAATCGGTCGACAGCCTCCACGCGATCGCCCACGGATCGGCTAGCGCGTCCACCACCATTCGAGGTTTGGTCGACCGGCTAAATGAAGTTCGCGACCTACTGGCGTTGCAATTTGCTTTGGAGGAGACCTACGGTTATATCGAGGTTCCGAAATCGTTGGCTTCTGGTTCACTGCATGAGCTGGAGGACATTCGCTCGCAGCACTGCTCACTTTATCTGTGCGTGAGTGAGTTGGCCGAGCAAGCCGAGGAGCTTCAGTATCGTGGCGTCGCCTCCGACCAATTGCATCACTTGATGCGTAGGACTCAGCAATTCGAAATGCGTTTGCGAGAGCACGAACGGGTAGAAGATGACCTGATTGAGCAAGCAAA
>JBGTCJ010000431.1:0-16263 GCA_041748895.1 Pirellulaceae bacterium | reverse complement strand
GTTGACTGGCTTTCCATCGACGTTTGCCGATGGGCCGGCGGACAACTTGCCTGAACACGTTCGCCAAGTGCCGCCACCGGGTATCCCGTTGACGGCATCGGTTCGTGACGAATTGGCGAAGCAGGCGACGGCCATTCGATCGGCCGTCGATGCCACGGACAGCGTTGCGGTCGCTGATTTAGCCGAGGTGCTCGTGTTTGCTCGCGCGATCGAAATGGCGCTCGAGTTCGATACGATCTATTCCGAGGGTGACGTCGAACAAGCCCGGAGGCTGAGTGAACTGGCGATGCGTCGACTGCGGGCTCTCGCGCCTCAAGCGACAAAGGGCGGGATGCCTTCGTGGTTGCGCGAGGAACTGAGGCATCCCGTTAAGTCCTTCTCGAAGCAAACCTCGGATGGGTCCGACGCCGCTTTGTCAAACTTGCCTCGATTGATCGTGGGTGGATTTCGAAGCCAGATCGATCGCTCGATCCAGCCCTACGGCCTCGTGATTCCGGCCTCATTCGATCCGGAAAGCTCAAGAAAACTGCGACTCGACGTCTGGTTGCACGGACGGGGGGAGAAGGTCGGCGAATTGCAGTTTCTCAGCCAACGCTCGCGGCAGGTTGGCGAATTCACGCCGGAACACACGATCGTGCTCCATCCCTTTGGACGGTATTCCAACGCGTTCAAATTTGCGGGCGAGATGGATGTGCTTGAGGCGATCGAACACGTGCAGAAATTGCTTCCAATTGACGAGAGCCGTATCAACATCCGCGGATTCTCGATGGGTGGCGCGGGATGTTGGCAAATGGCGGTTCACTATCCCGACCGCTGGATGGCCGCCACGCCTGGGGCCGGCTTCTGCGAAACGATTGAGTTTCTCGAGGGGTTTCAGAACGAGCAATTTCGCCCGACCGCTTTCCAAACGCGGCTGCTGCACTGGTACGACTGTCCCGATTGGGCCAACAACCTTCGCCACCTGCCGACCATCGCCTACAGCGGTGAAATCGATCGTCAGAAACAGGCCGCCGACTTGATGGTCCAAACCGCCCACGATCTCGGTTTCGAGATTCCGCATGTGGTCGGTCCCGACACAGCTCACAAATTGCATCCCGATTCGAAACGCGAGATCGAATATCGACTCGCCGAAATCGCGGCAGAGGGTCGTCCACCTTTCCCCCACAGGGTCGACTTCACGACTTACACACTTCGCTACCCGCGGAGCGCGTGGGTGAAGATCGAAGGGATGCACGAGCACTGGCGTGAGGCGCGGGTACAAGCCGAGTTTGACGGCGTGGAGACCGTAAACGTCAACACGGTCAATGTGACGCATCTGACGCTTGGCCCAATCGACACTCGAGCTTCGCGCGACGAATCGAGCGCTGGAGTGGCCCCTTGGGGCATCGTTGTGGATGGTCAAGTCATTGGTCCAACGGGTAATCGAGGTATGCCGCGGCATGCCGTGTCGCTCGTGAAACGGGGCGCGCGCTGGTTGATCGAAGAGGTTGATCCTTCGATTGGCGGGTCGCAGTTGGCGGTGCGGAAACGTCCCGACCTGCAAGGCCCGATCGACGACGCTTTCTTGACACCATTTGTGTTTGTCACACCGGATTCGGCGCCGGGCCACTCCAACTCAGCCGTTGAAGCCTGGGTCGCGTCGGAATCCGCGCGAGCTCAGCGAGAATGGCGGCGGCATTTTCGAGGCGATGTAGTCACTAAAACGGTGTCCGAGCTGACCGATAGCGATCGGTTGACCAGGAACTTGATCGTTTTCGGCACACCTTGGAGCCATCCTCTTGTGGCAGAAGCCATGGGACGAATGCCGTTGTCATGGGAGCCCGAGCAAATCGTTGCCGGCAACGAAGCCTTTTCGGCTGAAAACGCGGTGGTGATCGCGATCTACCCGAGCCCGTTTGCGGAGGATCGGTACGTCGTGATCAACAGTGGGTTCACCTTTAGAGAGTACGCCTACCTCAACAACGCCCGACAGATCCCGATGCTACCCGACTGGGCGATCGTCGACGTCACCGAGGGTGCGACCACTCAAATGCCCGGCAAGATCTTGCGGGCCGGTTTTTTTGACGAATCGTGGCAGTGGAAGCCGGCGGATTGATGTTGCCTACATTTGCATCGGTGCATTCCGTGCCCAATCAGGCGGTGGGGCCGTGAACGAGATGGGTTGTTGCGTTAACGGATGGATCATCCTCACGCGATAGGCGTGGAGATGGATCGGTCGATCCAGTGGAACAGCCTGGGCGGTGTCATCGGCGCCGCCATCGCCATCGTGCTCTCCATCGCCGTAAAGTCGGTCACCGATGATCGGAAACTGCTCGGCCGCGAGGTGCAAACGAATTTGGTTTGTACGACCGGTCACCGGGATCGCCTCGAGCAAGGTCGTTCGGCTTCGCCGCTGGATCACGCGAAAACGGGTTTCTGCCGATTGCCCGAGGGCGTCGATTGCTCGGCCGCCTCCGGCGGTCGCCTCGTGGCCGATCGGAAGCTGGCAAGTCCAGTACTCCTGTTGCACGCAACCGTTGACCTCCGCGAGATAGATTTTCTCGATCCCGCCCTGCTCGAGTTGCGATTGGACTCGATGCGCGATGGATTTTGACTTGGCCAAGAGCACGACGCCGGTCGTCTGGCGATCGAGCCTGTGGATGGGCTTGAGCACAAGCGGATGATAGACGCGGTTCAGGATTGCGGTGAGCGTGTTGTGGTGATAGCGACCACTGGGGTGCATCGGCAGGGGAGCCGGTTTATTGACCGCGACGATCGCTTCATCTTCATGGAGGACCTCGATCTCTCCGCTCACCGGCGGCTCGACCGTGGCGGGAAAAATGTGATCGTACCGTTCACCACCACGTACGATCCGTTCTGCGACAACGCTTTCGCCCGCCCGCCGGATGTGCCCTGAGGCAAACTCGGCTTGCCAGTAATCGTTCCCCAAGTGCGGGTGCATCTGAGTCAGGCATTGCCAGAGGGTGAGCCCATCGAAGCGCCCAGGAACATGTATGGGGCGGTTGTTGTCCCGGGGAAAGCTGCCGGGGAGCGGATTGATCGCGGCAGCGATCGCCATGGAACGCTCGCGCAGCTGACCCCGCACCACGTCATCGGGCTCGCGGTAACACCGTGGGCAAGATTGCTCAAAGACGTACTGAGCCGAAGCGACTTCGTCGGGTGTCAGGACCGCCTGACATGCGAAGCACAGGGTCAGCCCCGATGGCTCGAGTGACGGATCGAGTGCGACTCGTTTGTCAAATACGAAGCAATCGCCGCGATAGTGTTTACCCCCGCATTCTTCAAAGTATTTGAGAATCCCGCCGTCGAGTTGGAACACATTATTAAACCCGTCGCGGTGCATCAGCGGGCCGGCCTTTTCGCAGCGAATTCCGCCGGTGCAGAACATCACCACCGCGCGCCTTTTCATCTCTTCAGGTAGTTTGCCAATCGCTTCGGGGAAATGGCGAAAGTGGTCGATTCCGATGGGGTGGGCACCTTCAAACGTTCCGACCTCAACCTCGTAGTCGTTGCGAACGTCGAGCAGGGTGATGTCGCGGCCCTCATCGAGCCAGCGCTTCAATTGAGCAGGCGCGAGCTTGGGAGAGGTCTCGCGGCCCGGATCGATTCCCTCCACCCCGAACGAAATGATTTCCTTTTTCAGCCGGACCAGCATTCGGTTGAAAGGCTGGTGGTCGCTCCAACTCTCTTTGGTCTCGAGCGACGCCAAACCCTCCTGTGACGTCTTGAGCCATGCCAACCACTCGCGCGTCGACTCAGTGGGTCCGGCGACGAAGAGGTTGATTCCCTCGGGGCTCAGGAGCACGGTTCCTCGAAGGTCGGCGAGCATCGCCCGCCGCTTGATCTCCTCCCGCCAACGGCCCGGATCATCCATCGGAAAAAAGAGATAGGCGGCTAAGTTGAGGTACTTCGGCATGGCGATGGGACGGTACTGGAGCAACCCGTGAGCGTGAGGCAAAGCGGTACGGCGAAAGTCAGTGGGGACGAGACAGCACAATTTACCCAATCGTTTCACTGCATGTCGTCAGACGACAAATCGACGCCTAAGGAACGATTGGTCCATTCGTCAGAAGCGTATCGACCGACATGATGAAGAACGAATGTGCTTTTTGTTAAGCCCTCGAAGGCGTACCGGTGCGATGAGTTTTGGTTTTTTCCGTTTCATGGCTTTCGCAGCCGTCATGTCTGGGGTAGCGGTGTTCCCGTTGCCGTTGGGCAGGATCGCGTTGGCTCAAGAGGTGGTGCCAAGTCGTCCCGACGCTCAGCTTGTGATGAGCGAAGACGCGGTTCGAGCGCTGATCGAGAGCTACCTGGCGGCCAATTCCCAGGGCATCGTTCTAGCACCCTCCGCCGAGGACTCGACCGCAATGGCTGCCCCGCGGCACGACCTTTCCATGCATGCCCGTTGGAACGATGGGTTGGAATTGGCAACCGACGATGGGCGGTATCGGACACACATCGGCGGCCGATATCAGTTCGACACAGCTTGGTTCGGCGTCGCCGACGAGATCAACGAAGCACTCAACGTGCCCTACGGCGATGGGGTCGATTTTCGACGGGCACGGATTCGTATCGACGGCACCATCGATGAAGTACACGAATACGCGATGGAATTCGATTTCGTGAACGCGGTTCGCGTTCGAAACCAACCGGGGTCACCCGATTTTCTTGAGCAAACGGTGACGGCACCCACCGACCTCTGGTGGCAAATCAAGCGATTGCCGTGGATTGGAAACATTCGCATTGGAAGTCAAAAGGAGCAGATCGGGTTCGAACACATTGTCAGCAGCCGGTTTCAGCCGCTGATGGAGCGATCCTTCAACCAGGACACCTTCTACGGCGGCCTGTACAACGGTTTTCAGCCAGGCATTGCGATTTTTGACACGTACGGCGAAGACGATCGCGGCATTTGGAACATCGGCCTCTTCAAACCGACCAACAATATATTTTCCAACGCCACAGGCAACGGCGACTATGCCGTCAGTGGGCGGTTGACGCGCCTTCTGGTCTACGAAGACGAGGGGCGACGATTGATCCACGTGGCCATATCAGGCCGTCAGGCTTCCGCCGTTGGGCAGGCGGGAAGCGAGGCGAGGTTCCAAACCTTTCGAACGCGGGACGCGATCCGAAGTGGGCTCGCGTCGGGGTGGCCTGTCCCCGCGGGTATCACACTCATTGGCGATGACATGCAGTGGGCCAATGGTGAATTCGTTGTCGTTCAGGGGCCGCTCACGTTCCAGTCGGAGTATTTGGTCAGCGGGCTGCAGGATGCCAAGCTCGCTATTGGCGATGTCGGACGAACCGTGACCTATCACGGCGGCTACGCCCAAGTCGGCCTGTTCCTGACCGGCGAGAACGATTTTTACAACAAAAAGACGGGCGTTTTTGAGAGAGTGCGGCCGTTTCGAAACTTCTTCCGGCCAAACGGATGCGGTGGGATGACGGGTTCGGGGGCATGGCAATTGATCGCTCGGTACAACCACCTTGACCTCAATGACCGAAATTTAAACGGCGGAATCCTGAACGGGTACACCGCCGGCTTGAATTGGTTTTGGAACGCAAACACGAAGTGGCAATTCAATTACAACGTGACAGACCTCGATGTTCGCGAGGTTGTCGGTCGTGAGAGCGGCAGTGGACAGGTTTATGGTTACGGGATGCGGCTGGCGATCGATTTTTGATCGCGTAGGTTTAATTCGTGATGGTCCTTTGACCGGTCATTGACATGGAGGGTCAAAAGGTCGAACCGACGAAGTAAACCGGTGATCACTGGTCCGATGAGGGCTGCAACTGATTCGCCATCTCGATCAAATGTGTCAGCAGAATGTCCGACGCCTGCGGTTGGACTCGATTGGTCCCAATCCAGGTTTCGTAGCCACCGAGTCGAAAGTGGCGAGGTGAGGGCAAGTAGCCAAAGGAACCGTGCGCAAGCTCGACTAGAAAACCGTGACCTCCCGGGCACTGGGCACTGAACTCCAAGCCGATTTCGCAAAAGACTTCAAAAGGCATGGTCCCGATGGTCACGTCACCTATGCGAAGAACCTGCAGCGGGATGGTGGTGGTGTCCGGATATTCATCCAGCCACGTCGCCCTCTCGGCGTAGATGAACGGCAGGTCCTTCTCGCTCGTGCTGCCGGCGGCGAGGGTCGCCTCGGCCCATTGTCGTTGCTTTGCGGTTGGCTTTCGCCAATCGATCGTGGGTTCCCGATAGGCGGCGGCCAAGCTGATTCGGTCGCGGTACTCGAGCGATTCCATCGCGTCATGAACCTTCTCGGCGATGTCACGCCCCACCACACGCATTTGCTGATAAGGAGCCATCCGCGGACGTTGTTGGCGGAAATTGATGTTGTTGATATCGCCACTCGTTCCATTGGCGATCATGGCGACAAATGGCGGCGAGTCGCTGTCATCGCCTCGACCGGCCGTCAAGCGATCCTTGAGGTGCTCACAAAACACGGCAAAGTAATCGGCGGAGACGTGTCCCGGATCGGTGCCGCCGACGTAGTGCAACGAGTAAGCGGCGAAAAGAGAAATCGGTTTTCCATCGGGCTCGCGAACGGCGAGGAAACGAACCGTTGGGTCGACCGGCCCCGCGGGTTCCACCAGGTTGGGGCTAGCCACCGGCGGGTTCATTTTGACGATATCGACCTCGCCGAAGGGATTAACCGGCGCGGTGCCGGGCTTCATGATCCAGCGACGGTTGAAGACATGTTCGGGTGCTTGCGCAGTGCCAAAGGCAATTTCTGCCGGGCGCAGGTTGTGAATCGCGCGGGTCACCCCGTCGGCGATTCGACTCGCGACGAAACTCTGATAGTCATCCGCTGCTTGGTCGAGTTTCCAACGCTCGTCGCCCAACGCGCTGCTGGCCGAATGCGTGTGAGTGGCGCTGATCATCACGCACTCGGGCGGAATCCCCTCGCGCTGGGCAATCCGTTTCCGCGCTTCCGAGCTCACCACACGATCGATCCCCAACAAGTCACAGACGACCAACGCCAACCGCGTTTGGCCATCGTCCAACACGAGACATCGCGCGTGCAATTCATCGTGAATGTGCTTCGAAGGAAAGGGAACGAAGCCGCCGATCACTTCGCGACCGATTTCAGGCGTGATGTTGCTAGTCGAGGCACCGGCACGCAAGGGAGAATCCGCTAGCAGTGCCGTTGGCGAGCAAAGGACCAGGCCGCCTAGAAAACCGATCCAGGTATTCATGTTCAACTCGAAGGTGGCGGGAGGACGTGGATGAGGAGGTGGGCGAGGAAGCTGAGAATATATACCAACGGGCACCGACCAGCACCAATCCGCCAAATACCAGCCGCCCTGCGCGAGCATGCGGATTGTTGGCTATTCCGGTCCGGTCGCTTGCGCTTACGGCTGGTATCGGATGAACCGTCGGGGGCTGGAGAAATACCAGCCGCCCTGCGCGAGCAGGCGGATTGTTGGCTTTCCGGTCCGGTCGCTTGCGCTTACGGCTCGTATCGGATGAACCGTCGGGGGCTGAGGAAATACCAGCCGCCCTGCGCGAGCATGCGGTTTGTTGGCTTTTCCGGTCCGGTCGCTTGCGCTTACGGCTGGTATCGGATGAACCGTTTTGTTTCCGAAAGTGAAGAGTACTTGTTATATTGACCACCTAAGGCCGCGTGATGGCGCCAATCCAGTTGTTGTTCGCTTCGGCCGCAGCCTGCTCACGATCCGCTCGCCTCCCACCTGTGACAACGCCATGCTGGGCTCGCCGATGGGTATTCCCGTTCGAAGATTTCGTTTTCTGCTGACCCACGCGGTTACGTTTGTCGCCGCGTGGATCGTTGCGGATTCGTTTGCGTTGTCAAACGATCCGATCGGTTTTGGTCGAGACGTTCGGCCGATCCTTTCGGACGCGTGCTTTCAGTGCCACGGGCCCGATTCTCAAACCCGCGAGGGCGGGTTGCGGTTGGACATCGAGTTGGAGGCAAAGGCCGATCGTGGCGGTTACGCGGCAATCATCGCAGGGGATATCGCCAACAGCGAGGTGCTTCGGCGAATCGACTCAGACGATCCGGACGAAAGGATGCCGCCGCCGGATTCCGGTGTCCAGTTGTCGCCCTCGGACCGTGAGACGCTGCGACGTTGGATTGAGGCAGGTGCGGAGTACGAACGACATTGGGCGTTCACTCGGGTAGAGAAACCCAAGGCACCATCGCCGGGGAACCCGGTGGATGGCTTCATTGCCCAGAGACTTCTGCCAACGGGACTTGCACCATCACCGCCCGCCACCGCTGAGGTGCAACTACGAAGGGTGACACTCGACCTCACCGGACTTCCGCCATTGGCGGAGGAACTCGAGCGATTTTTGCGAGACATCAGCCGCCGCGGGCTCGAGGTGGCCTACCATGACGCAGTTGCCCGTCTTCTGGCGACACCTCGACATGCGGAGCAGATGGCTTGGCACTGGCTTGAGGCGGCTCGCTACGCTGACACCGACGGATACCAGAATGACGGACCTCGCGAGATGTGGAGGTGGCGTGACTGGGTGATCGATGCGTTCGCGCGTAACATGCCATTCGATCAATTCACGATCGAACAGCTGGCGGGTGATTTGCTGCCTTCGCCGAGTCTCGAGCAACGGATCGCCACGGCATTCAATCGCAATCACCGATACAACTCCGAAGAAGGGATCCCCATCGACGAGTTTTTGCTGGAGAACGCGGTCGATCGTGTCGACACCACGTCGACGGTGTGGATGGGGATGACGGTGGGTTGCGCTCGCTGCCACGATCACAAATACGACCCGATCAGCCAGCGCGAGTACTACCAACTGATCGATTACTTTAACGACGTGGCCGAAAGTGGTCGCGCGGTCAAGGAAGGCAATTCGGAGCCGTGGATCCTAACGCCCACGGCCGAACAATCGCAACATCTCGCGGGTCTGCGGGAGAACGTTGTCCGCGCCCAAATGGCTTTGGCCGATGCTGAGCCTGAAATCGCTGTTTCTGAGAGGTCGTGGCTCAAGTCACGGCATGAAGAAGGCGAGACCGCGGGCGAGCCGATCTTGCCTGTCGGACTCGACCATCACTTCATCCTCGATGGCGAGGGTGTCGGCGAAACCGAGCTCGGCCGCATCAATGGCCTGATCGGCAATGGCCGATTCTCGATCGCGTTCTGGATGACCCCGGGCCGCGTTGACCAGGGCGCCGTCCTTTCCAATGAGATGGCGGACACCGAGCGCAAGGGGATTTTGGTCGAATTCGCGGACGCTCGGCTCCGTTGGCACAACATCACACGGTGGATCGGAGGGGTATCGACCATCGAAACGAGGCGAACCTTTGAACCGGGGCAAAGGGTTCATGTAACGTTGACCAATGACGGTACCCAGCGCGCCGATGGAATGACCATCTACATTGACGGCATCGCTGAAGAAGTGGAGGTGCTGCGAAACACCAATAGCAATCGCGCCAATCGCGGCATGGGCGCGGAGATGCGGATCGGTTGGAGCCCGCATGTCGGTCGGTGGAGCGGCCAACTCTCCGACCTACGCTTCTACACGACGCGAACGCTCGAAGCGGACGAAGCCGTTGTCTTGGCCGTTAGTGACTCGATCGACAGGATCTCCTCCAAGCCGGCGAAGCTCCGAACGCCTGCCGAAGCGGCGCGATTGAGAATGACATTTCTCGAACAGGCCGCGTCCCCCAAGCACTCACGGTTGCTGACGAACCTGCGAGAGGCACGTGCCACGCTGACCGCTTACGAAGATCAGTTACCGACCACAATGATCATGCAGGACCTGCCCGATGGTCGTCCGTCGCATGTTCGTGTTCGGGGCGTTTATGATCAGTTGGGCGAGCGAGTCACGCAGGATGTTCCGGCATTTCTGCCGCCACTGCCGAGCGATCAGCCCAATGATCGATTGGCATTGGCGCGTTGGCTGGTTGGTCGAGATCATCCGCTCACCGCGCGGGTGACGGTGAATCGTTATTGGCAGTGGTTTTTCGGACGAGGCTTGGTCGATACGGCGGAGGACTTCGGTTCGCAGGGCGAATCGCCGACCCACCCAGAGCTGCTCGATTGGCTCGCGGCCGAGTTCATGGACAGCGGATGGGACTTGCGTCAATTGATTACCACGATCGTGACCAGCCAAACGTACCGCCAGGGTTCGGTCGTGATGGCCGAACATCTCGCCGTCGATCCCGACAACCTTTTGCTCGCTCGTGCACCCCGCCTGGCACTGCATGGAAACATTTTGCGTGACCAGGCGCTCGCGCTGAGCGGGTTGTTGGTTGAGCGGGTCGGCGGGGCTTCGGTCTATCCCTACCAACCGGCCGGAATGTGGGAGGAAGCGAGCAACGCAAAGTACACGCTCGGAAAAGGGAGCGACCTTTACCGCAGAAGCCTCTACACCTATTGGAAACGGACACTCGCACCTCCCACCATGGCTGTCCTGGATACCGCGGATCGGGAGTATTGCAGCGTCAAGCCCAAGCGGACCAACACGCCGCTGCAGGCGCTCACGTTGCTCAATGACGTCACTTTCTTTGAGGCCGCACGCGGTTTTGCGGAGCGGATTCTGGTCGAAGGTGGTTCGAACGATTCAGATCGCATCACGTTCGCCTTTCGTTCGGCCACCTCGCGGATGCCCAAAGACGAGGAGCTCGAATTGTTGATCGAAGCCATGCAAATCTATCGCGTCGGTTTTGATCAGGATCCCGAAGGAGCGCGTCAAATGGTTCGAATTGGCAATTCGCGCGCCACGAAGCAGCTTTCCGAAAGTGAACTGGCCGCCGCCACCGCGCTGGCCAACGTGATTCTCAACCTCGAAGAAGTCACGACTCGTCCATAGTCCCTGACTCGCACTTAGCCCTGAGGGGAAAATGAAACATCCATTGCAACCCGGTCATCCTCTTCCGCCACGTCGCCAGTTCTTCGGACACTCCGCTGCGTCACTCGGGACGATGGCCCTCGCTTGGCTGCTGGACCCGCGCTTTGCGCAGGCCGCATCTCCTCAGAGCGATTCTTCTCGCGCCGAAGGAGCATGGCCGCATCACGTCGCTCGTTCAGGCAAAGCCAAACGAGTGATCTACTTGTTCCAATCTGGTGGGCCGCCCCAGCAGGATCTGTTTGATTACAAGCCGCACCTCGCCAAAGTGCATGGCGATGAAACTCCCGATTCGGTGTTCAAAGGTCAAAGGCTGACAGGGATGACCGCGGGACAGAGTTCCTTTCCGGTTGCCAAGTCAATCTTCCCATTCAGCCGGCATGGCGAAGGGGGCGCCTGGATCAGTGATGTCATGCCGCATTTGGCGACCGTGGCTGACGAGCTCTGTTTCATCAAGTCGATGCACACCGAAGCGATCAACCACGATCCGGCGGTCACATTTGTCCAAACCGGATTTCAAATCGCGGGTCGACCAAGCATCGGGGCCTGGATGAGTTATGGGCTTGGCAGCGAGAACGAGAACCTGCCAGCGTTCGTGGCCATGCTATCGGGTAAAGGTGACCAGCCGCTTTACGATCGTCTGTGGGGTGCCGGGTTCCTACCCTCGGTTCATCAGGGAGTCCGCTTTCGCTCGGGCAAGGACCCGGTCTTGTTCCTCAGCAATCCCGACGGGCTCTCGGCAGCGATGAGGAGGCAAACGCTCGATCACCTCGCGGCGCTGAACCAAATTCAATTGGACGCCGTGGGCGACCCAGAAATCGCGACGCGGGTGGCGCAGTACGAGATGGCCTATCGCATGCAGACGTCGGTACCCGAATTGGCCGATTTGTCGGATGAGCCACAGGGCACGTTTGAGCTTTACGGCGAGGATGCGAAGACACCGGGAACCTATGCTTACAACGCGCTCATGGCCCGGCGAATGAGCGAACGCGGTGTGCGTTTTGTGCAACTGTTTCATCGCGGCTGGGATATGCACAAGGGGCTGCCCACCCAACTGCGTCAACGTGGCAAGGAAACCGACCAAGCGACAGCGGGATTGATCAAGGACCTTCGCCAGCGCGGCTTGCTCGACGAGACGCTCGTCATTTGGGGTGGTGAGTTTGGCCGGACGGTCTACTGTCAAGGCGATCTCAAGCCGAACAACTATGGCCGTGATCACCATCCCCGCTGCTTCACGATTTGGATGGCCGGAGGTGGCATTCGACCGGGCATGACGTATGGCGCGACGGATGACTACGGATACAGCGTCGTCGAAAATCCGATGAGTGTGCATGACCTTCACGCGACCATCCTGCATCTCTTGGGTGTGGACCACGAGCGGTTGACGTTCAAGTTTCAAGGGCGACACTATCGCCTCACCGATGTTCACGGTCAGGTGATTCGCGAGATCCTTTCGTCACGCGTCGGTTGATCCTTCCGATTTGTCCATCGATCGACGAGACTCGAAATGCCAAGTGTTGGGGAAGCGATTCCACATGACTCCGCTCGTTTTCACGTCACCGGCTCAGCGGCATTTCTGGACGATCTGCCGCCCTTGGCGGGAGAATTGTTCGTCGACTTCGTACCCGCGCCGATCGCGGCGGGTCGACTGCAATCGATTGACGCTCAGGAGGCGATGCGACTGCCGGGCGTGATGGCTCTCTTCACGGCCGCCGATCTACCGATTTACCATCTGCCGGGGCGCGTCAACGCGTTTGGCCCCATTTTTCACGACGAGCCATTTTTGGTCGCGGATGAAATCAGTTACGTTGGCCAACCGGTCGCGGTGGTCGCGGCTTTGGATCGCCACATCGCCCGTCGCGCGGCGGCGATGGTCAAACTGGAGTGTGAGCCGAGCGAGCCGATCCTGAGCATCGATCAAGCGATCGCGGCGGGGGCATTCATCGGGCCGCGTCGAGTGATCCGGCAGGGCAATGTGGATGCGGCGTTTGCCACCGCCCCGCATGTACTCCAGGGACACCTCCGCACCGGCGGCCAAGAGCAACTGTACTTCGAGTCGCAGGCTTGCATCGCGATTCCGGGCGAGGGTGGTTCGCTGCGAGTGATCGCCTCCACGCAGAACCCAAGCGAAACTCAACAGGTGGTTGCCGAAGCGCTCGGTCTTTCGCTGCACCAAGTCGTCTGTGAGTGCAAGCGGATGGGCGGTGGATTCGGTGGAAAGGAAACGCAGTCGGCGATTCCAGCCGTAATGGCTGCGCTCGTCGCCCATCACACTCGGCGGTCGGCACGAATCGTCTACCGGAAGGATCAAGACATGATCGTGACCGGCAAGCGACATGACTACCAAACGCAGTATCGCGCTGCGTTCGACGACGAGGGGCGGTTGCTCGCCATCGATGTCGAGTTTCACAGCAATGGCGGAGCATTTGCCGACCTCTCGACCTCGGTCATGGAACGGTCAATGCTTCACGTGGACAACGCGTACCGGATCCCGGCCGCGAGGATTACCGGTCAGGTTTGCCGACTCAATTTGCCGCCCAACACTGCCTTTCGCGGATTTGGTGGCCCGCAGGGTGTCGTCGTGATCGAGAACATCCTGCAGGAAATTGCGATCACGCTCGGCAAAGACGCCTGGGATATCCGGCGTTTGAACACCTACCGCGATGGCGATCCGCAGCGATCGATCACGCCCTACGGTCAGGTCGTTCGAGACCACGTCTTGCACGAAACGCTCGATGAACTTGAGAGAACGTCGGACTATCGGCGTCGAATCGCCGAAATCGCGCGAAGCCATTCATCGTCCGATGTCACGCTGAGGGGGATCGCGATGACGCAAATCAAGTTCGGAATCTCCTTCACTACCCGATTCCTCAATCAAGGCAACGCCTTGGTGAACGTATTCACCGACGGCTCGATCCAGGTCTCCACAGGCGGGACGGAAATGGGGCAGGGATTGAACACCAAAATCCGGCAGGTAGTTGCCGACCAATTTGGTATCGACCCGGACCTTGTGTCCCTGATGAACACCTCGACCGAGAAGAATCACAACACTTCGCCGACGGCCGCTAGCGCGGGGACGGATCTCAATGCGATGGCCGCCACCGAGGCCTGCGAGTCGATTCGGCGACGGATGGCCAATTACGCAGCACAGCGTTTGGCCGATCCGGAGAGAGGACTCAGCCCTTCCGCGGAACACATCCGATTCGAGCGCGGCATGGTTTTTGACACTCGGGACCCGTTGAGCTCGCTGCCATTTGGAATTTTTTGCGATTCCGCTCGTCGCGATCGCATCGACCTCGGCGCTCGCGGGTTTTACGCCACACCGGGTGTCGACTTCAATCGAGAGACCGGCAAGGGAACGCCATTCCACTACTTCACGACCGGGGCCGCGGTTGCGGAAGTGAGCATCGATCGGTTAACGGGCGAGACGACCATCGATCGCGTCGACCTGTTGATGGACGTTGGCAAGATGATCAATCCCGGAATCGATCACGGTCAGATCATTGGCGGGTTTGTGCAGGGTGCGGGATGGTGCACGATGGAGGAATTGGTCCATGATCATCAGGGGTGTTTGTTATCGACGAGCCCGACGACTTACAAGATTCCCAACATCACGGACTTCCCTTTGACATTCAATCTCGCGACGATCGAGAACACCAAGCATCGGATCAATGTCCGGCGAAGCAAAGCCGTCGGTGAACCACCGCTGATGCTCGGGATTGCGGTTTGGATGGCAATCAAACACGCTTTGTCCTGTCTCGACGATAAGCGAAGCTTGTACCCATTACCGCTTCCCGCAACGCCTGCGGTGATCCTCGAAGCAATCACCAAGATCCGTCACACGGAGCGACAAGCACCGACTCACGGTGGCGAGTCGCAGCGATCGATGGCGGTCTCCAGTGCAATCAAATCGCCGCTAAGGTCTTGATCAAACGAACGAGGATCAGAAGCAAGATGGTGCATGCATCGCCGTTGGGTGAAGAAGCAACAGTACCACCGCAGATGTCGATGGCGCCGGTACCCAAACTTTCGAAGTGGGGGTTCAGCTTGATCCTGTTGGCAACGTGCCTTCTGCCGCTCGCCGCGTTGACAGCTTACGCCGTTTGGTTCGGTCGCGCCGCGGATGTGCCGCTTCCCGTGATCGTCGGGATCGGCAGGGAACCCGTCGAGGCCGTGGGTGGCCGCGGTGCGGTTCTCGCGGACGTGATCACGGTGGAAAACCGTTCAAGCGATGAGCTTCCCAATATGACCATCAATATCAATGGCCAATACTTTCTCTACCGCCAATCGCCCTTGAGGGTGGGCGAGCGTTTGGTTCTGCCTCAATCGATCTTCATGACAAAAAGCAACCAGCCTTGGGTACCGGGCCGCTACCCGATCACCGAGGTGAATGTCACGGGAAAATTGCCCAGCGGTCGACGCGGGATCAGGGTCCAGACATTCGGGCCCGATTAGCCGCTGGCCCCGTTGGGGCCAATGCCAATGCAATGGGGCCAATTCACGTGGGCCAACGGCCCACACGCCGATAGCCCAGGGCAACGCCCTGGGAATCAACGCCCCAAAAATGCATTTCGCCCCAACGGGGCAAAATCCATCGTCACGCCACGCCTACGACCGTTCGCCCCGTTGGGGCGATCGTTTCGTGCATTGCACCTACCCCAGGGCGTTGCCCTGGGCTATTGGCGTCGGCCCCCTTGGGGCCAATGCACGTGGACCGTTTCACGTGGGGCCCACTCCACGTGGGCCGATGGCCCACACGCCGACAGCCCAGGGCAACGCCCTGGGTATCAACGCCACAAAAATCCATTTTGCCCCAACGGGGCAACATTCGTCGTCAATCCCAAACGTATTTCTCGTCGAACGCGATTCCGTACTTTTTCAACATCCTGCGGTACTCATCTTGAAATGTCACCTTTCGGTGGTGCTCTACTTGATTATCGATGTACGCCTCGACAGCGGTTCGGTGGGATGGACTTATTGAAAACATCCCATAACCAGTTTGCCAATGAAAATATTGGAGAGATGGGCTCTTGGTCTTCAACCATTTCGATGAGCCTGTCTTGATTTCTTGAATCAGGTCGGCGGGCGAGCTCGTTCTGGGGTGAGCGACCAGGAGATGAATATGGTCCGCGACCGATCCGGCACGCAACAAGGTTCCCTGCAGCCGCGAGACAATCCCACCGATATACGCATGCATTTCGTTGCGTATTTCATCGCCCAGAACGGGTTGCCGATGTTTGGTCGAAAACACAATGTGAACCTGGATGCTTGCAAGCGATTGCGGCACAGTTCATTCCTCGGTGGAAAGCGATCCGTGACGTGCGGCTCCTCCGTCATCAGAAACCTGCGGGTTTGTGCACGTGATTCTAATGCGTCATCATCCCGAAGTGGGCCGATGGCCCACACGCCGACAGCCC
>JBGTCJ010000430.1:0-9573 GCA_041748895.1 Pirellulaceae bacterium | reverse complement strand
TGGACCTTTATGTTCCGGGCGACCGCGACTTCCCGAGTCCGTTGATCATTTGGGTTCACGGTGGAGCTTGGCGATCGGGGTCGAAGCGTGACGTGCCGATTCGCGGGTTGCTCGATCATGGATTCGCGATCGCCAGCGTCGACTACCGGCTCACGCCGGTCGCTCAGTTTCCCGCGCAGGTACACGACATCAAGACGGCGATCCGCTTTCTCCGCTCCACGGCCGTGTCTCACCGTCTCGATCCGGAGCGATTCTTCATTGCCGGATCGTCTGCCGGAGGGCACTTGGCGGCCCTGGTGGGCGTGTCACATGGCATAAGCCAACTCGAGGGTCACCCGACGATCGCCTCCGACGAATCGTCATCGGTTTCAGGGATCGTATCTTTCTACGGTGCCTCGAACCTGCAGTCGATCCTTGGGCAATCGACCCCACACGGGCTTGGGGTGCGAGTGCCCGCGCTGCAGTTGCTGTTGGGCGGGTTGCCCGATTCGCGTCCCAGCGCCGCGGCGCTGGCTAGCCCCGTCACCCACGTTGATCCCAATGACCCTCCCCTGATGCTGATCCACGGCGATCAAGATCCGCAAATGCCGATCGAGCAGGCGTATGAGTTCGCACGCGCCTACGAGGGGATGAGAGTGCCCGTCACCCTGCGAGTCGTTGAAGGCGGTGTGCACGGTGGCAAGGGCTTCTACGAACCCGACGTGCTCTCGGACGTTGCCGAGTTTCTCAAGGCCGCTTCGTCTGCCTCAAAATAGTCGTCATCCGCGATATCAGGAATGCCGACAACCAACACTCGCATGCGCCCGATGGCTCCGTGAACGACCCCCGGCGGGATGTGCACCAGCGACCCCTTGAATACCGCGTGATGGGCGCCATCAAGAACGACTTCGCCCTCACCTTCGAGCACGTAGTAGAGTTCGGTGGAACGACGATGAAAGTGTAGCTTGGCGCCGTCGATGTCGACGGCATGAGCCCAGGCCGCAGGGTCCAGCGGTGCGTCCTCAGCGCTGATCAAGCGGTCTCGCCAACCGCACTGGCTGCGTTCCCTCGGCGTGTGCCCCTCGTGTCGAACGAGTGTACGGCATCTTTCATCGCGGTACGGTTCATCCGGTGGAGTCTCTGTCATGGGTCACTGCTTGTGGGGGTGAGCGAATCGATGAACACGGCGACCTCGCGATCGTACTCCGGCGGCCAGGGTGCATTGTGGGTCATCCGCGTGCTGACGAGCAGTCGCTTGTTCGTGGATGGTGAAGCCTCGAACAGGCGTCGCGCCGACGCGACCGGAACGATCTCGTCGTCCTCGCCGTGGATCTGCAGCAGCGGTCCGTCGTAGCCTTGGATCCAGCGGTCGACGGGGTACCGGTTCCTCATCAGCAGGCGGACGGGAAACCAGGGCATGTGGTGGGCCCCGATGTCGACGAGCGAATGGAAGGTGCGATCGAGCACGATTCCGCGGGCACCACCCTGCGACGCCAAATGAACCGCGACGGCGCCGCCCAGCGATCGACCATACAGTAAGATCGAATCGGCCGACTGTCCCGTTCGCTCAACCAACCATTTCCTCGCCGCCTCACCGTCCTCGAGCACGCCGCGCTCAAAGGGTTGCCCCTGGCTCTTGCCGTAGCCGCGATAGTCGAAGGCCATCACGCTGAGTTGATGCGATTCGCTCCACTGCTTCAATTCGTTGGCCAAGTAGGCGACATGTTCCCCATTGCCGTGACAAAAGAGCAGTGTCCCCTTCGGCGTCGGATGCTCGACGAACCATCCGTGAAGTGCGGTACCGTCACGCGAGCGGAACTCGGCATTCTCAAACGTCAGCCATTTCGGATCCCAGTCGCCATCGGACCGAGGTGGCGCGGGGTAGATCATCGGGCGTTCGAAGAACATCAACAAAACGAGAAACCCCAAATAGGTCGCGATCGAAAGCACGGCCAGACGCCTGAATCGTCGAAACAAGTGACTGTCCATCGGTGGCGGTTAGGGACTCAGCGATTCTTTGAAGCGAACTTTCGTGCCGCTCCGGCGGGCTCATTCGACCTGTCACTGTTTTGCTCCACGCGATGCCGAATGAAGTCTTGGTCGAAGGAATGGGTCAGCGCGATGTCGTAGGTGATCGCGCCCTGTTGATAGAAACCCAAAAGGGTTTGGTCCATCGTCTGCATTTTGTGTTTTCGGCCGGTCTGCATTTCACTGTAAATCAAGTGAGGTTGCCGTTCGCGGATGTGATTTCGGACCGCCGGGGTGGCGACACAAACTTCACAGGCGAGTACGCGGCCGGCGTCGCCGGCTCGTGGCAACAGTTTTTGCGCGATGATCGCCTGAAGGCTATTGGCCAATTGCACGGTGATGCTGTTTTGCTGTTCGGCTGGAAACACACTGTAGATACGTTGCACCGTCTGTATCGAATCGGGGGTGTGCAGCGTGGCAATCACCAGGTGACCGGTCTCCGCGGCCACGAGTGCCGTCTCCATCGTGACGAGGTCTCGCATTTCGCCGATGACGATCACATCAGGATCCTGACGAAGGACGTGCCGAAGCGCGGACTGATAGGATTTCACATCACCCAGCAATTCCTGTTGGATGACGATGCTACGGGCGTTGCGATGTTCAAATTCAACGGGGTCCTCGATGGTGATGACCTTTGCCCGTCGCGACTCATTGATCGCGTTGATGATGTAATTGAGTGTCGTGGTCTTTCCCATGCCCGTTGGCCCGGTCACTAGCACGAGGCCATCGTTCAATCGCGCCAAATCGTCAACGAATTCGGGCAAGCCGAGTTCAGCGGACGAGCGGATTGCCGACTCGCAAAGTCGAATCGAAAACTCGGGTCCACCGGCGTGCAGATACACACTGATTCGAAACCGGCCAACGCCTTCAATGCGGCGTGAAAAACAGACTTGCCAATCTTGATCGAAGGTTTCTTTTTGCGAGGGATTCAGCAGCGACTCATAAATCGATCTCAATGCCGCCGAGTCGAGCGGCTTCCCCTCGACGACTCGAATGTCGCCATTGATCCGAAACGCGGGCGAGAGCCCATTGACCAAGTGAACATCACTGGCTCCGTGCTTTCGTGCGCTTTGAAGGATCTTTTCCACCGTGAGTTCCATAAAGATTCATCCTCGGCTGAAGAGGCGTCGCAGAACATGCTTGACGCTCCAGGGCGAATTTCTTAGCAGCGACAATCGGCGACTGGCGTCGGTGTGATGTGGATACAGTTCGATGCAATTCTCATAGCTGAGAATCGCCGCGTCGGGCATTCCCGCCTCTTCCTGGCAGCGACCGAGCGTGAACCAGGCAAAGTGGGCGTCGGGTTGTTTCTCAATCGCAACTCGCACCCGCTGTTGCGCCTTGACGAAGGCGCGGTGGTGCATGTAGATCAATCCAGACTCAAGCGGCACCAGGAAATCGTTGGATAGGATCTGGGCGCGATCGAAACAGTGTCGATCGTTCTTCTGGCGGGAGGCAACCATCACCTCGCCGCGAACCTGCCACCGATAGGCCGTTTCGCCACGTTGGTGCAGCGACGCGTCACTCAGTGCACTGGCGGATTTGAAGTCGCCCGTCCTGCAATTCGCTTGAGCCTGGGCGGCCAGTAAGTCGCCATGGTTGGGAAATAGTTCGAGCGCCTTCTGGCTCCATGTGACCGCCTGCGGATACTCTTCCAATGAGACCAGCATTTGCACTTGGCAAACCCACGCCGCCACGAAACCGCGGTCTTGTTCGAGGGTACGAGAGTAGAACCTCAGCGCATTCTCGTACTGGCCCTCTCGGCGGTGCTTGTCGGCCAGATTAAACCAATACTGCTCGTCTTTCTCCGAGACACCGGGTGACTCCGTTTTGGCGATCGGCAGGTCATCCGCATCGTCCCATTCCAATTTGTCAAATCTGGCCACGCTCGGTTCCTAAAGCAACGTAAATCGCGAGAAAGGATGTGTCCGCATGTAAACCTTCCCTTGCACGCGACTACGGCTGACGCTCGACAAGGCGACGAATTGCTCTGCATCCAACAGGCCCGTCGGAACGCCAAGGTTGTCCGGGAGGACAAAGACCGTACCCGCGGCCAGGCGAGTCGGCGGAATGGGGATCCCGTGGTGAGGTTGGTGCACCGATGCGGCGCCGTCGACGGTCAGGTGTCCATCGGCCCACGCAACCGTCTGTCCTTCAATGGCGACGACGCGACCCAACCGCTGGCCCTGGATCGCATAGATCGGATTTCCGTAACCGCCCGTTCCACCGACTCTCATTCCATTGGTTTCGTAGAGCACGTAGTCGCCCACGCCTGGGGTAGCGATTTGGTTGACCCACAACACGTCGCCCGTGTGAAAGTCCATGGTTGATTGGTTGATCGCGATCGGCAGCGCGACGCGAGTGATCATCCGCGTCGCTGGCCAATAAACCAAAACCCCTAAAGAAAACCCAATCGCCACGGTCCAAAAAACGCGGGCCGCTAGGCCGTCGAAATCGTGTTGCATCGCATCAACGGTGGCGAGCAGATGCCAGGCAAAAAGAAGTCCCTGCGCCATGCCTCCCAGCGGTCGACCAGCGTACACCAAGAGAAAAGCGAAAATCAGCATGTAGACCGCCATGAGCACTAGCCCGCGTCGCTGTTCTCCGTGGCGGTACTGAACTGCCCCCGGGATGATCAGTAGCGGCCAATCTGCGACACCCCTAATCACCCCCGCGTCATCGCCCCTCCGCGCGAGACCCAACCGCGGCAGTGAAAACCGCAACCTGAAGATATTCGCCAAATCTCCTCGACGATGGAGTTCCCATTGGTTCGCGAATCCTGATCTCCATCGGTACCCAAACGACCGAACGGCCGGTGGCACGAGCCTCGCTCGCTGCGACGCTCGAGGCGGTTGAACGTCGATGGCCATGGTAGCCAGGCTCAGCGTCGCACGGCAACGCGCGCACCACTGGCTTCCCGGCATGTTTTCAAAACGGCAGCTGGGGCATTGCATCTTCGGTTCATTCAGTGGTTGTGGCGAATGTCGACGTGCGAGTTTTGATCCACGGAGTTTTCGTAGTACTCCGGCGTCAACTGGCTCGACTCCTGCCGGCCGATGATACGAGCCAAATTCTCAGCCGCATCGACGCACGCGGGCCCTTTGATGCCGATCGTTCGAATCGTCACATTGCCCTGTCGGTCGACTTCGATCTCAAACTCTTCCCTGGCCATGGTTCAATCGTCTCCAGCGGTTTCGTGAGCCCTACCAATTGCGGACGCGAATCTTGACGGACTGTTGTTCAGTCATCTCCTCGCCAACTACCGTCATGTTTCGGCTTTTCAGTTCGGTCATGATGCGATGGTAGGCGTACTGTTGAGTTACTCGGCCCAGAAGCTCCTCGCCGAGGGCGCGCAAATGGGATTTTGATACGCCTTTTCCTTCCATGCAAATTCGCAGACCGCCTCGCGGATCGCGAGAGAAAGTTGCGCGGACGCCATCGCGCTCGACCACCATCGTTTCGCCGGTTCCCGCCGTCGATCCCATGATTTCACTTTCCTCGACCTCAATCACCTCGCGCGTCGTCCCAGTTGATTCGCCTTGGCTCTGATTGGCAGTGACGGCAACCGCCTCTTGGACCAGTGTAAACCCGCACGCGCCGACGGCTGCGGAAATGGCGGCTGCCATGACGGGCCAGTGGGCGATCAAAATGGGAGTAACGACAAGGACGGTGCTCATGATTTGCTCCGGCGGTGAGGCATCAGTTGAAAAGAGGAAAGCGGCGGCGGCGACGCCGCAGCGTCAAAACTCAATCTTACGACGTGAGGTTTCTGCCGACTCGGATTCGCTGGTGCTGGACGCCGGACGTGCTCGACCGCTCGCCCACCCACGAAGCCGCGATAGCTCTTCGCTCATCGTCTTCGATAGGGGAACCGTATCGCCAATTGCTCGTCGCAAGATTTCGGTATCGATATCGCAGTCCGAACTGAAGGCGTCGAATAGGGAAGCGATCACCGCTTCCTCCAATTCCGCACCATTGAAGCCCTCGCTGGCGACCGCCAGCGCATCCAGATCGAAGTTTTGTGGATTTCGGCCGCGTTTGGTGAGGTGAATGCGAAGGATCTCTCGGCGCTCGTCGACCCTCGGTAGGTCAACGAAGAAAATCTCGTCGAGCCTTCCCTTTCGAAGCAACTCGGGCGGGAGTTTGCTGATGTCGTTGGCCGTGGCGATCACAAATACCGGCGACGTCTTCTCGGATAACCAAGTCAGCAGTGTTCCAAACACGCGTGCGGATGTTCCACCATCGCTGCCCGATGAACTCGTCGCCCCAGCGAGTGCCTTGTCGATTTCGTCGATCCATAGGATGGCTGGGGCGATACTCTCGGCAACCTGGATCGCACGGCGAATATTTCCCTCGCTCGAACCGACCAAGCTGCTGAACATCCGGCCCAGGTCAAATTTAAGCAGCGGCATGCTCCAAAGCTGCGACGCGGCTTTCGCGCAAAGGCTCTTGCCGCAACCTTGGACCCCCAACAGCATGATCCCGCGGGGGGCCGGCAGTCCAAAAGCCTGCGCCTTGTCGGTGAAAGCCGCCGCGCGCTTGTGCAGCCAAGCTTTCAAGTTGTCCAACCCGGCAACATCACTAAACTGATCGACCGCATCGTAGTATTCCAACAGCCCGTCCTTGCGGATGATCTGCTTCTTCTCACTGAAGACGATCCCAACGTCGTCGGCCGACAGTCGACCGTCGGAGACGAGTGTTTTGGCGAACACGTTCTCGGCTTCCTTGAGCGTCAAGCCCCTCGCGGCGCGTAGGAGATTCTCTCGATCGCTCGCATCCAAGTCGATCACGACCTTCGGATTGTCCTTGACGTCCTCAACGATTCGATCGAGCAGGCGGGAAAAGTCCTTGGGGTCGGGCAGACCGAACTCGACCAACGTCACATCCTTGGAAAGCTCGGGAGCAATCCGCAGCAGGGGAGACGTGATCACGATCGTTTTGTAAGTGTCGCGCAGCTGCATCGCCACGTCGCGCAGTTTGCGAATGACCGTTAGGTTGCAACGCTCATCATCGGTGAAGCGATGGAAGTCCTTGAACAGGTAGATCGCTGGCTCGACGTTCTCAAGGACTGTGTCGAGCGCCGCGATCGGGTCGGAGGTGTTTCCGGTACCGGACTTGGTGCGTTTCGCCTCACTGCCAGACTTCACTATCCCCTGCGTGATGGTCCAAACGAACAGCTGTTTCTTTCGAGACGCCGAGATTCTTCGCAAACACTGCTCGACCCTCTCCTCCTCCCAAGTCGTGACGTAAATGATCGGGTATCGGGCTCGAATCAAAACGTCGAGTTCCGCTTGCGCGCGGCGCTCGCTCGGCTTGACCGACGTGGGTTCTCGCAACGGACGCGCAGGGGGACCGGGTGATTGTTTGTGGGTTTCAGACAAGGTGTCGTTTCACTTGTGGGTTCAGGCTTTATCGCAAAGGCTCAATCGGTGGGGCCGGATAGATCGTGGGAGGCGTCGGTCGATTCCAGCAAAACGCGGAGGCGTGATTCAGTAGGCGACTGCGAAGGCCCCTCCAGGCCACGGAGCAACTCGAGCACTTGCCGTGACGCTCCAAACACGAAGATTCGACCGTCGGGTAGCAGTTCGATGTCGGTCATGTCGGTTTCGTCGTCGGCTTTCAAGGGTAACCGACCTCCTTCGTCAGTGGACCAGGTTGAGTTCGTAGTCGCGAGCCAATGAGAGCGCAGCTTCCGCCGCTCTGGCAGAGACGAACTGTTGCAGTTGCGGATCGTGTTTCGCCTGCCAGCGAGGCGAATAGCCATCACGAAGGCTGAACTTCGTCCTGGGCAGGTGCTCGGCCATCCAGCGTACGATCGGAACGAGGCAGCACTCGTGATGTCCCGGGAGGATCAGGTGGCGAACGATCAAATTCGCCATCGACGACGCGGTTTTCAAATTTCGGGTAATCGTGGATACATAACGAGGGACACGGGCAATCTCACTGGCGCAAACATCATTGCCAAATTTGAAGTCCGCGACAAACGTATCAACGACCCCGTCGAGAAGGGCGAGCGTGGCCGGGGTGCCATAGAAGTCGGATTTCCACGTGATCGGGAGGGGAACGTCGACTTCTGACATCACCCTTAGGATTGATGGCAAATGAATGTTCGGCTCACCGCCGACCCACTGCAAATTGGTTGGGCGTTTGTCGGACTGCTGCGATAGCGCCTCTCGTAGAAAGGGACCGGTCAGCTCGGTACCCACGTGGGGATTGAACGCATTGGCCTCGGCGATGCAGAATTTGCAGCGAAGGTCACATCCCGACAGATAGAAGAGGTGCGAAGGAATCAGTTCCGTCTCTTCACCATATTCAACCCGGTGTCGGAAAACGCGCGCCGTGGGCCCCGCGTGACACGGTCCCCTCTGCCCAATCAACCGATTCACTCCGCAGCGGTGTTCGCAAAGTTCGCAGCGACTCAGATGGTCCGCAGCGGCAAGGGAATGCTCGAGTCGATTGCCGTGTTCGAACATTCGTCATAGCCAAGCGATCGGGAGAGAAGAGTTCCCGTAGCTTAGCGGTGCCCGGAGGCGTGCGTCAACGAATGCCAGGGCTCGACGCGGAGTCTTACCGTGTGTCGAGCCGCTCGATCGCCGTGGTCAAGGAGAACTCGAGGCCGGAATTGACGGGGTCGATCCCCTTTTCGCCGTAGAAACCGGCCTTACGGCGCTGCAGTGCCTCGCGGATCGGATCCACATGAGACCGAGCCCCTTCGCCGAGCAGCTCGAGCGAACGGGCAGCACGACAGGCGGCCCACTCGTTGCGACTATCCAGCTCTCGCACCAGCAGCCCGACGGCACGATCGGCATTTTCGCCAACGTCGTGCCGCGCGATCGTCTCGGCCGCAACGATCCGCACCGACGCGGCCGAGTCGTCCAGCGCCGTGCGAACCGCGGCGAGCGAATCGGCCACTTCTTTCCCGAAGGCGGCGAGACCGACGGCTGCCCAAAATCGCACCGCCGAATTGGGGTCCCGCAGCGCCCGCTCCAACGCGTCGCGATGCTTGACGCCATCGCCCACTCGATTGGCCGTCGCCAAAATTCGCTCCAGCGGATACGCGTCACCCTGACGCGCGAGCTCCCAAGACGAGCCTCCGTGCTGGGCATCGACCCGATCGGGCTCGGGCCAGAAACCGAGGTCGCGCTCGCGAAGCAGGAACGATTCGAGTTCCTCCTGCATCGCATCCAGACGCTCGGAATGCTCGGGATCGCCGACAAGATTCACGCCGCACCACGGATCACTGTGTGTATCAAACAACAGAACCGGCGGTTGGATGTCGCTCCAGTAGTGCAGTTGATTCGCACTGAGTTGCCCCTCCGCTTTCAGACGGCGAATTTCTTGGCACAACTCTCCATTGCTGTTGTAGCTCGAGAGCAGCGTCTGTTGGTCAAGCGGTGGTCGGCTGTCGTATCGTCGAACCAGGTGGAAGCGGCCATCGTTGATCCAACGGGTGACTTCGAGCGTCTCGTCCATGCGGTCGCGTGTGCCGCGAGCGAAGCGGCGGGGATCCGGCAATTTCTCCCCGAGAAAAGGTATGCCCTGCATGTGCGATGGCGGCGTCACGCC
>JBGTCJ010000429.1:0-8994 GCA_041748895.1 Pirellulaceae bacterium | reverse complement strand
CGTCGACGCGATCAAGCAAATCAGTGATGTGATCAATCAGATCAACAATTTCTCCGCCACGATCGCAAGTGCCGTCGAAGAGCAGACTGCGACCGCCAACGAAATGGGGCGGAATGTCGCTGAAGCAGCGAGGGGTGCAGGGCAAATTGCTGAGAACATCAAAGCGGTTGCCTCGGGCGCGCAGAGCACTTCCGACGGGGCGAGCAATACGCAGCAAGCCGCCGGTGAACTCTCTCGGATGGCGGCGGTTTTGCAGCAATTGGTCTCCCAGTTTGAGGCCTAAGCATTTGCTCCTGAGGATGCAAACTCTCGGCTGCTGCCGTCGCAGCAGTCGGGAGTTCTTGGATCGCCTCGCCTCGAACAACTCAGGTCGTTTTTTGACGTTCCACTGCCCTACTAATTCCTCACCTGATGACTCCATCGCTCAAAGAACTGTATCAGATTGGCGTCAGCTTTCGTTGCGCCTCCGCATGTGAGCGAAAGCATTTGTCGCTATCGTGGGAACAGGCACGTGAATTGCATGAGGCGATCACAAAGCGGGTGGTCGATGCGGAGTTCTGCCTACTGTCGACCTGCAATCGGACCGAATTTTACTTATTTTCTCCACCCAACGCACAGACTCTCGCGGTCCTTCAGGAACTGCTCGGCCAACGCTGTCCCCATTTGAATGATCTTGAATCTCAAGGAAAGGTTGATACCCGCCATGGCGCTCAAGCCTACCGGCATCTGTTGCGCGTCGTTTGTGGTCTGGATTCGCTGGTGCTCGGTGATACGCAAATCGTCAAACAGATTCGTCAGGCACTTTTAATGGCCCGCGAATCCGGATCGAGTGGGGCATACTTGGAACGAGCTTTTGGCGGGGCGCTGCGGCTCGGTAGCCGCGTCCGCAGTGAAACCGACATCAGTGCCGGCTCGGCGGGTGTTGCAGCGGCGGTGTGTGACACCATCGCGGCATGGCAAACAATGAACCCAAGCACCTCCTCTCCCTCCATCGTGCTACTCGGTGCAGGCGCGATCAGCAGCGGAGTCGGAAAACTGTTGACAAACCGTGGTGCCGGCTCACTGACGGTCATCAACCGCAGTCTCGATCGAGCTCAGCAGCTAGCAGAAAAGTGCAAAGCATTGTTCCTGCCCTGGTCTGAATTGTCCTCAGCGATCGCTCGCGTCGAGATTGTCGTCGCCGCTACAGCTTCCTCATCGGCTGTCGTCGATCGTGACCTTCTTCAGTCGCTCGATGCGCAAATGGATGGGAATGCTCGCAAACTGATCATCGACGCCGGTATGCCGCCGAATGTCGAAACTGTGTCGCTGAACCGAATCGACATCATTGGGATCGACCACCTGCGCGAACGGCAAGATCTGCATTTGCAACGACGTCGAGCCGCCATCCCGATGATCGATCAATTGATCGAGGCCGAGCTGCAAACCTGGACGGGCTGGCTGACTCAACAGCCATTGGAACGCCTACTGAAGTCACTTTACCTGGATCTGGCTGAAGTGCCCCATCGCCTGGCCAGTCGAGTCGGTGATGCGATCACATGTCCCGCTGATCAATTGCACTACATGGTCCATCGCGAAATCAAACAACTGCTGCATCCGCACGTGCATGACTTGCGACGGATGATTCGCAACCACCCCAATCATCACCCGTCAACGAGTCACCACCCTTCGATCACCACAACCTTCGGGAGTAAGACGTCATGAGTGTTCACGTAGTGAACGGGCACCCGCAAACCTCTGGCACCAAGCGAGTGCTTTACGGGGGACTAGGAATTCTGTTCATTGGGATCGCCATCGTCGGTGTTGCGTTGCCCGGGATCCCGACCACTGGTCCGCTAATCGCAGCCTCCTTTTTCCTCGCCAAATCGAATCCACGGCTTGAGAAAAGGCTGCTGGGGCTACGTATTTTTCGTCGTTACCGCCACTATTTAGATGGCTCCACAGCGATGCCGATCCACGCCCGCCTGTGGGCGTTGGGTTGGATGTGGGGCAGCATTGCGATGAGCTGCTATTTTCTCAGTCATGCCGAGCATGCCAGTTACGCGATGATCGGCGGAACGCTGGTGATGGGCTGCATCGGTACCGCCGTGATCATGCTGTACCGCCGATCCACCGCCGCGGCGTCGACCACGCAGCACCCAAAACCGTTACCGGCTACACGGGCTGATCAACCCGAACATGAACTCTTGATCGCTGTAGTAGCGATTCAGAAATCGTTGGATTCAATTTCCTTGGATACGCAATCGAGCCGATTGTCGACTTCCCCACTCCAAACCACCAATTGCGATCAAAGGCACCTCCGATGCGCGCTTTAGTTATCGACGATTCTCGAGTCACGCGACGAATCATTAGCAACATCATGGAAGACTTAGGTTACGAGGTTATGTTGGCCGAACATGGACTCGAGGCGCTGCAACGTCTGGAGCAGTACGGAACGCCCGACGTGGTGCTGGTGGACTGGAATATGCCTGTGATGGACGGTCTGGAATTTATCAAGGCCGTTCGTGCCGACACCGCTTACGTCGACTTGCCCATGATGATGATCACCACCGAAACCGAGATGGAGCGGATGGAGTTGGCATTCACGGCCGGAGTCAACGAGTTTGTGATGAAGCCGTTCGATTCCGAGATGATCGAAGCCAAGTTGCAACTGCTGGGAATCGGTGATTGCAAATGACACGCAAAATTCGAGTCCTGATCGTTGACGACTCGACGGTGATCCGGCGACTGCTCTCCGAAACACTTGCGGAGGATCACGACATTGAAATCGCTGGAACTGCCGCCAATGGAAAAATCGCATTGGCAAAAATTCCGCAAATCAACCCCGATGTCGTCACGCTGGACATGGAAATGCCCGAGATGGACGGCATCGCCACCTTGGTTGAACTGAAGAAGCTGTATCCGAAAATTCCCGTGATCATGTTTAGCACCCTGACCCAACGCGGCGCTCATGCCACATTCGATGCGCTGGCCAAAGGGGCGTGCGACTACGTTACCAAACCAGCCAACGTGGGCAGTGTGGGTGAGGCGATTGAGAATGTACGTCGCGAGTTGACGCCCAAGCTGAAAGCATTCTGCACCTGGTTCACCGAGACAACCACACCGCCCGTCAAGTCCAAACGGCATTCGGAAACCCTACATCGCTCAACGACACAATTGGCCCCGCCAACTCTTCGCGCCGCGAAGCTCTCACGCGTCGACATCTTGGCGATTGGTGCTTCGACCGGTGGTCCTAATGCGTTGGCGACGGCGTTGCAACAGTTGCCGGCCGACTTTCCGATCCCGATCGTGATCGTTCAGCACATGCCACCGATGTTCACCACGTACATGGCCCAACGGCTTGATCAAGCCTGCCAGATCTCAGTCACCGAGGCAGTTGCCGGAGACACGCTCCGACCCGGCGCCGCGTGGATCGCTCCCGGCGGTTATCACATGACGCTCCACCGCGATCGTACCGCGGTCCGAATCGAGCTGAACGAAGAGCCGCCGGAAAATTCATGCCGACCCTCTGTCGATGTACTGTTTCGGTCGGTCAGTGAAATTTATGGGCCCCATACGATGGCTAGCGTAATGACGGGAATGGGGCGTGACGGTGTGCTCGGTTGCCAAGCGATCAAGGCCCACGGCGGTAGGGTGATTGCTCAGGACGAAGCCACGTCGGTGGTTTGGGGAATGCCCAAGGCGGTGATCGAAGCAAAGCTGGCCGACCAAGTGGTTCCACTCGACGCAATGGCCGAACAATGGATCTTACAAACTTCTGAAATACAAAAACGCCATGTCCTCACCAGAACCAGGTAATCAAGATGAATCCCACAACCGCTCCCATCAATGCCGGTGCCTTTCAGTTCATCAGCACGCTGGTCCGAGAAAAATCTGCAATCGTATTGGACATCGAAAAGTCGTATCTGGTCGAATCCCGGCTGGCCCCCATCGTTCGGCAATATGGATGGGCTTCGATGGAGGATTTGGTCAACGAACTACGAAAGCCAAACTCGCGTACTTTGACTCAAGAAGTCGTCGAAGCGATGACCACCAATGAGACCAGTTTCTTCCGCGACCTGCATCCATTCAATGCCTTGAAGTCAAAAGTTTTGCCTGAATTGATTGAGAAACGAAAGCAGGATCGCAAACTGGTGATCTGGTCAAATGCCTGCTCCAGCGGCCAAGAGCCCTACACGATCGCGATGCTGATTCGCGAACACTTTCCGCAGCTCGACGGCTGGGATCTTCAGATCATCGCAACGGACCTCTCCCAGAAAATTATCGATCGTGCTCGGGTCGGAGCTTTCAATCAAACCGAGGTCAATCGCGGCCTACCAATGCAGATGCTGATGAAGTACTTCACTCGCGAGGGTATGTCATGGACGGTCAAGGATCACGTACGAAAAATGGTCGATTTTCGCGTGCTTAACTTGCTCGATTCATGGCCGCCATCACCACCCATTGACATCATGTTTCTTCGCAATGTGTTGATTTACTTCAGCGTCGATATCAAAACCCAGATTCTCAATCGCGTCCATCGCGCGATCGATCGCAACGGATACTTATTTCTCGGTGGCAGTGAAACCATGATGAATTTGAACGTCCGATTCGACAGAGAAAAGATTGACCAGGCCGTTTGTTATCGCCCCTTGTAACGCTCAAAACAAAGCCCCGCTATGGCATTTCGCGACGACATCTTGGTGATCACACAGAACGTCTGCACAACGATGCTCGAACTCGACGTGGTGTTGGCTGAGGCTTGTGAACTGCCTATTGATCAAGAAGGGATTCACGGTTGCATCGAGATTTCGGGCCGGTGGAGAGGGACGGTGATACTGCAAGCCACTAGCCAGTTTGCCTCGCTGGCGGCCAGTCGGATGCTGGCGATGGAACAAGACCAAGTCGTGTTGATCGACTGTCAAGATGCGATTTCCGAGCTGACCAACATGATCGGCGGAAACATCAAGAGTTTGGTTCCCGGTCCAACTAGCCTTTCGATTCCCAGCATTTCCGTGGGAAATCGTTTGGCTGTGGGCAGACTGTTGGGAACACCGGTCCACATGGCAGTGGATGCCAGCGTGCTGTTTCAGAAGAGGATGATGACGTTCGCTGTTCAACCGCTCAAACCGATTCAACCGACGGGCCCCTATCAGCCGACCGGCCTCGTCAACGGTCAGACGTCTGCTTTGAAAATGGCGATCGTCCCGCAAATCTGCCACGATCAATATCTGCGAGTCATCCTCAGCGTTGACTCGTTAGTTCGATCGTAGAGAACGGCACGGGAGCATCCGCGGAATCGATTCGAAACTGACCATAGTAGAACCCAGCGCATGCCGGACAGATTCCGTGGCTGGTCTCGTGAGGTTGATCGGTGATCCAGGTGGGCACCCAGTCCCAGCTAGGATTGCCGGTGGCCCTCTGAGTCCTGCGGCAGTGGCAGCACTGGGTGATCGCACCATCCGCATTGCGATAGAGTTCGAATCGGGGAGCGTGCGAAGTTCTGGTGTGCGGCGACTCGACTCTCAACGAGTTGACCACCAACAATCCCTCGGCTTGTCCCAGTGGAAAAGTGGTCATGTGAAATTCTCGGTAAATGTCCGCCGAGGAACATTCATAAACGTGCTCCCAAGGACGAGATTCCCGCAAACATCGCCGATAGCCTTCGGCAAAGAAAGGACGTAGGGGTTCCGCGGTCGCTGCCAAGACACAGCGACCAAGGATGCCGCCGGTTGGCATCGCCGCGCCCCCATCGTTGTGCACTGCGAATTGGTTCCATGCAGAATTCGTATAGGCCAACGTCAGATCAGCCCACATTCCAAAGACGGTACCGCCGTCACACTGGATTTTATTCAAATCAAAGTCGCTCAAAAGAGCCGCAAAACCATGAGCGCACAACGAGGAATCCTGGAACATTCTTGACGACATCCTGTGTGGCCAAAGATTTTTACGAATCGAGCCTAGCTCAGGGCAGGCGATTGGATCGCGCTGCTAATTTTATGGGCCAGCTTCATTTTGTTGAATGGCTTTTGCAGAAAGAACGGGTCCGAGTTCGAGACGCCATGTTGAAGGGTTCGATCGCCTGTGTAGCCGCTCATGAACAAGATTCGAAGGTCCGGGTGCGCTTGACGACACCGCTTGAAAAGCTCTTTTCCGCTCATCCCCGGCATGACGACGTCAGTTAACAGTAAGTCGATCCTACCGCTATGCCGATGGACGACGTCGAGGGCTTCGGTACCACAAGCGGCGACGATCACTTGGTATCCAAGTTGTTCAAGCATCCGCTGTGCCACCATACGCAATGAATCATCATCCTCGACCAGTAAAATGGTTTCTGTTCCACCGAGCTGATCGATGCAATGCACGACAGGTTTTTGGGCAATGATGCTATCGGTCGCTGGAAGCAAAATTGTGAATTCGGCGCCCCGTCCGGGTTCGCTGTGGACCGCTACGTAACCACCGCACTGGGTCACAATCCCATGGACAGTTGCCAGCCCTAGACCTGTACCTTGGCCCGCTTCCTTGGTGGTAAAAAAGGGTTCGAAGATTTGTTCGATCACGGCCTCGGCCATCCCCAGGCCGGCATCTTGCACCCGCAGACAGACGTAATTTCCGGGTTTCACCTTGTCAAAAGCTTTCGGATAGACGTTCGCAATCGCTCGCGTCTGATCCTTTGCACAATCGTTGGAAGTTCCCAGGGGATGCATAAAATTGCTGGTCGAGATACAGAGGTGGCCACCGCGCGGCATGGCTTCGCGGGCATTGACGACTAGGTTAATCAATACCCGTCCGAGCTGACCTTTGTCCGCGCGCACGCGGGCCAAATGAGGAAATGGTTGAATCACCAATTCTATGTCTTCGCCGACAATTCGGCTCAACAGAGGCTCGATGTCGGCCAACACTTCGTTGACATCAATCACTTCTTGCCGTGTCAATTGCTTGCGACTGAAGCTCAGCAACTGGTCGGTCAACTCCGCAGCGCGCTCGCTGGCTCTATGAATGTCGAATGCCCAGGACCGTAATTCCCCTTGATCGGAAAGTTTTTCGACCAACAATTCACTGCAGCCGCTGACCACGGTCAAGAGATTGTTAAAATCGTGTGCCACCGAACTGGCGAGCATCCCAATGGCCTCCATTTTTTGTGCTTGGCGAAATTGGTCCTCTAATCGAACTCGCTCCGTGACGTCAATCACCATCGAGAGCACGCCAGCGGGTTTGCCGTCGGAATCCCGCAGCGGTGTTTTGTACCATTGACAGGTGATGATCCGTCCCTGTCGGGTGACGCTAACGTTCAAACTGGGCACTGTCATGTCGTCAGCGACTTGCTGAACGTGCGTGTGGGCGGTATCGGGGGTGATTCCCAGATCCATTAATGATTTGCCCATCGCGTCCGACTTGGCGATCCCAAAGATTTTTTCGGAGGCTGGATTCCAGTCCGTGATTCTTAAGTCTGCATCGGTCATGATCAGACCGATCGGCATGCGTTCGATTTGCACCCGCAGGCGATTAATTAGAACAGTGTTTTCCTGTCGAAGCTTCCGCCGAAATTCTTTTTCTTGTCTGCCCTGGGTAATATCCCGAAAGTTAATCACGATGGCTTGGACGTCGGCATCATTGATCAGATTGGTGGCCCGCTGTTCAATCCATAGAAAGCTTCCGTCGATGTGACGGAGGCGGTATTCCGAAGTGAACGTTGCGTCAGGCGTCTGCAACAGCCGTTGAAAGTCGCGGCGAATTTCTGTGAGATCGTCTTGGTGGGTCCGATCGAAGATGCTGCGCCCAACCCACTGGTCAGGGTGAAGTCCGAGCAACGATTGTAGCGAGGGACTCGCGTAGCAAATCTTGCCTTCCGCAGACACCAACTCTACACAATCGAAACTGTGCTCGAGCATCGCGAGAAGGCGACGCGGACCGACGTGCAATGCTTTTCGCACCATTTTTTGGCCACGATCATTGTTCATCAGCCTGCTTACCCAGGTCAGCGGTAAATCGGAACCTCATGCAGAAACCCGGCGGTGGTGCGGGGGGCCTGGGCTAGAATGGCCCCCGTGGTGGATATGAAACTTATTCGCCACGTGAACGATTCTCATCAATTCCCCAAGATTCGCCACCGCCAATTTGCGGTAGATGCTCGCTCGTCGAGATTCAATGGTGCGAGTGGTCACCTCAAGGCGGGCAGCGATCTGCTTGGTGAGGAATCCCTCGACAAGCAGTTCGAGCACGAGACGCTCTTTCTCATTGAGTTGGCCGAGCCTCACTTGCACATCACACTGATGCCGCCACTGGTTGCGGCAATGTCGATCGAAATCGATCGCGGCGGTGACTGTCTGCTGGATTCGTCCTCGTGTGAAGGGCTTCATCAAGAAGTCCAACGCCCCGAGTTTCATGGCCTTCACAGCCAGTGGGATTTCCGCAAAGCCGGAGATCATGATCACAGGCAATGTGTACGGCAGTTCACAAAGTTTTGCTTGGACTTGCAAGCCATCAAGATCTGGCAACTGCAAATCGAGCAATACGCATCCAGGATCCTCGATGTGAAAGCGATCCAGAAAGGTTTGGCCGTCGGCGAATCCGATCGCCTCAAATCCTATCGAGCGAACCAGCGTCTCCAATGTGCTCCGCACATCCGAGTCGTCATCGACCACGAAGACTGTCGGTTGGAGTTCTGATTGCAAGCTTTCGCGATCCAACAAAGATGCCGAAAAGTCAGCCGCTGTTTTTCGCGAACTTTTCGCCGCGTGATGGTCGATGTCTGTCACTTGCTGCCAAGCCCCCTCAGCTTGTCACCTCGACCGCTTAGGACCGTGCGGATAGGCCACACATTGACGGTTGCATGTGTAAATTGACTTCGTCGCTGTACACAAACGCTGTCTTCGGTAGCCGTGTGGGGTTGACATGAGGTTGCGGCGCAACTTTTCGCTTTCTATTTTTGCTTTCCCGCAAATGCGGTACCCAGTCGCCGCAGGGCGGATTTCCAGCCCTAACTTGTGCATCAGCCAACCGTACTTGACCGTT
>JBGTCJ010000428.1:0-5165 GCA_041748895.1 Pirellulaceae bacterium | reverse complement strand
GCCTCAACGACCTGCTCGACGCAGGAACAACGAACCACCTCAGCGCTTGTAGACAATGCCATCAATAGAAACCTCGTCTAAAGTTAACCGCGATGCGCAAGCACGCGGGCCCATCCTAACCGCAACGCGCCAGCACGCCGTCTCATCCTAGCGGCAACGCGCCAGCACGCCGGCCCATCGTATCCGCGATGCGCCAGCACGCGGGCCCATCCTATCCGTGTTGCGCCAGCCGCGCGGGCTCTATTCGCGGCTGATCACTCCAGCCTTCTCGAGAGGATGGAGTCCATACAGGCCGACCGGTTCGCCCTCACCCGACGGGAACATTTTTCCGCGATTGGCCAATACCTTCGGGTCCATCGCGACCCGAAGGCGGTGCATCGCATCGAGACTTGGCGCGTCGAACTGCTCATCGAGAAACGCTCGCTTTTCCAATCCCACACCATGTTCACCTGTGATCGATCCCCCCAGAGTGATGCACAATCGGACGATCTCGGCGGCGACCTTCTCGGCCCGATGCAGAGCCCCTTCGACCCGCCCGTCGTACAGAATCAGGGGATGCAAATTGCCGTCGCCGGCGTGAAAAACGTTCGCGATCGGGATCCCCGTCGATTGACTGAGCTCGCTGATCCGGCGAAGCGCGAATCCGAGCTTGCCGCGTGGCACGACCCCATCCTGCACGATGAAGTCAGGGCTGATTCGCCCCACCGCCGAGAACACACTTTTTCGACCCGTCCAGATCGCCTGTCGTTGCTGTCCGCTCCGCGCGACTTCGGTTGCCACCGCGCCGCTTCGCCGAATCAGTTCGTCGAGCTTGACCTCATCGGCCGCTACCGACGCCGATGACCCGTCCAGCTCGACGATCAAGACTGCTTCGCAACCGGCCGGGTACTCCGACCCCACGCCCTCGTGCGCCGCACGCATGGCGAGCGCATCCATGATCTCGAGCGCCCCAGGCAACAACCCCGCGGCAATGATCATTGCGACGGCCTCGCCCGCCTGCTCGACCGAAGAATAACCCGCCATCACGCAGTGAAATGTCTCGGGCGGCGTGATCAGCCGGACCGTGATTTCGGTCGCGACTCCCATCGTCCCCTCGCTGCCGCAAAACAGTCCGAGTAAATCAGGACCTTCAGTCTCCAAGCTCTCACTACCCAGCGTGACGATTTCTCCATCACCCAAGACCACCCGAGCCGCAAGGATGTGGTTGGTCGTCATCCCGTACTTCAAGCAGTGAGCACCGCCCGAATTGAACGCCAAATTGCCGCCGATCGAGCACACCTGCGAACTGCTCGGATCCGGAGCGTAGTGCAGCCCGACGCCTTGCGCCGCTTTGACAATCCGCGCCGTAATCATCCCCGGCTGAACCACCGCAATGCGGTTTTCCGGATCGATTCTCAAGCAGCGATTCATCCGATTCAGAGCGATCACCAGACCATCGGCAATCGGCACGCTACCACCGGACAAACTCGTGCCGCTTCCTCGGGCCACCCAGGGGACACCATGGCGATAGCACCAACGGACCGCCGCAACGATCTCCGCTTCCGACTCCGCCACGGCGACCGCGCGAGGATGCGCCGACAGTGCCGTCACGCCGTCGGATTGGTACACCGCCATCGAAGCGCCCGAAGTCAGCAGACGCTTGCCAAAAATGGATCGAAGCTCATCAAGGGAATCGTTCATGCGATCGATTCTAGCGGTTTCTAGGCCGATGCGTTTTCCGGGTACTCAACGTCCGCCCACTCCGCCGCAAACGTCTGCTCACAGGCGGGACAGCGGACTGAGCGCCCCAGCACCTCGCCCCTCACTCGAAGGCGCCTGCCGCACTTCGGACAACCGATCCTCAGCACGTGCGGACGCGCCATCAAGCGATCGATCTCATCGGGACCATACCCCGGGATGACGACATCACGAGCCGTCAGACGCGTCATCAATTCGGCCGTCAATGGCATCACCCCCGCAATCCGGTCGGCCAATCGTCGGACGCTGTCCTCAAAGGCGTTGCGAGCCAAGCGGCCGTTGCCGAAATGAAGATCACGATCCCGATAGGTCTCGGTGAGCGCCACCAACAACCGGTGCCGACTTTCCGCCGGCAGATGGTAATCGTTGCGTTTGCAAAGCGACTCGAAAATTCGCCCCATATCGATCGGCGTGTAATCGTCAAAATGGATCCGCGTGTTGATCCGAGACGAAAGCCCCGGGTTGCAGCGGATCATGGCATCCATTTCCGTCGGGTAACCCGCCAGGATCACTGCCATCTGTCCGCGATCATCCTCCATCCGCCTGACCAGTGTTTGGATCGCCTCGCGGCCAAAGGGATCGTCGCCCGACGCATCGATCAAACTGTACGCCTCGTCGATGAACAGCACCCCTCCTCGCGCCGAATCACACAGCGCCGCGGTTTTCATGGCTGTCTGCCCAGAATACTGCGCGACCAACCCGCCGCGGTCGGTTTCGACAAGGTGACCTGACGAGAGGATTCCCATCGCCCCGAGGATCTGGCCGACGATTCGTCCGACCGTCGTCTTGCCCGTCCCCGGATTGCCGACAAAGGACATGTGCAGACTGATCGGCATGGTAGTCAGCCCCGCCGATTGCCGTTGCCGCTGCAGCTGCAGGAAATTCGACAGCGATCGCACCCGCTCCTTGACGCCTTCGAGGCCGACCAAAGCATCGAGTTCCGCTAGCGCCTCGGCAAGCCGCTCGTCGGCTGATTTGGTGGGGTGCGAAACGACCGTCGTCTCCGCACGCACCTGACCGCGTTTCGCCCCCGGAATCGCGACGGCCTGGCCCGCATCCAAACCCGTGGGTTCGGGACGCTTCAGCGCTCGATCGAGCTCCCTTTGGATGTCGTGCAACGTGAGCGTCTCCTCGGGCGTCGTCAGCCCATCGCACTTGACGATCAGGTTGGCCCAACGCATCACGACCGTCTCCAATTGGCCAATCATGTCGCGAAGCGGTTCGTATCGCACGAACGGACCAACCAGCGCCGGCCATCGCAAATGATCGGCCTGGGTGAGCAGACCCTCGGAGGCTTCACGCAGCTCAACTCCTCGGAGGTGTTCATCCCAAATGTGCTCGATCATCAGTGAGGCAACGTACTTCTCCATCCGCGTCCACTTGCCGTCGCTACGGATCGTGGTCGTGTAGACCTTGACCAACAAACCCGCGTGCAAGTCTTCCATTTGCCCGATGAAGCCGGCGGCATCATCCAAAAGCGTCGGGTGGCGGCGAACCATCATCTTGCCGCTGGCGACGTACAGCTTGCGACAATCGTTCATCACTCGCCGCAAATGCGGTTCGATTGTCGAGGGGTCCAGCGGCTCGGACATTGCAGATCAATTGGGTCAGTTCGGGGGAGTCGGAACGAGCCCGCCCATTGGAGCACGAACGGCATAACTTGTGGACAACCCACCCCCGGACCCGCAACATCCGCCACCCTCCAATCCGCAATCGCCGACGCCCGGACCCGCGAAACCCGCCACCATACCAGCCGTAAGCGCCAGCGACCGGACCCGCTCGCTATACCAGCCGTAAGCGCAAGCGACCGGACCCGCAACGTCCCCCGCCCTACCATCCGCAATCGCAACCGCCCGGACCCACGAAATCCCCCGCCCTACCATCCGCAATCGCCAGCGACCGGACCCGCGACATCCGCCACCATACCAGCCGTAAGCGCCAGCGACCGGACCCGCTCGCTATACCAGCCGTAAGCGCCAGCGACCGGACCCGCGACATCACCCGCCCTACCAGCCGTAAGCGCAATCGCCCGGACCCACAACCTGCCCCGCGATACGCTTTCTCACTCCGACGTATCGCCGGTCGCGAGACAACGGAGAAGCCTCACTCGCCTCTTGGGACCCGATATTCTTTCCACTGGCTCTTGACGAAAACCACACGGAGCGGGACACTCCTGGGGTGCAGTTCGTTCGTCGAGCGCCGCGATCCAACTTGGATCAGACGCGGAGGAGCGGATCATGTCACAACACATCGCGGGGTGGAGCAGCCCGGTAGCTCGCGAGGCTCATAACCTCGAGGTCGCAGGTTCGAATCCTGTCCCCGCAACTTCTCTGTTTGGTTAGGAAACTGACCACCAGGGGTTAACTACGAAAGCCGACGTTTTGCCAGCCGCGAAACGGCGGCTTTTTTCGTGCTTTTTCGGCATTTTCGCGACTTCCCCGGCTCTCTGAAGCGAGACGCGCGCGAGCCGAAAATCGACCTCCGGCGCGGCTTTTCGACGCCTCCAGACCGAAAACTCTCGCCCCTCTCTGGGTTATGGATTTCCCGGGTAAACGTGGTTCTGGGTTAATCGATATCCGGCTCACTAGGGATGCTTCATTTTCACCTATTCCGGACCCCCACTCCCGATGGTTTCCGGAATCTCGCTTTTCCGGGTTATGGGCACCCCTGACGGCCCGATCGCGAGGTCGGTTCCCCGGATTTTGGCCGACATCACCGCTTTGGCGGGCCTTTGGGTATTCCGCCGCAGCCGCGCTCGTCGCTCCAGGGGGCCGGCAGGTGGAGTCGCGAACCCGGGAACACGAATTGTCGCCGACCGGGAAAGCGAATCGTCGCTTGACATAAGTGTTTGCAACCGCAACAAGTTCCCGGTCTCCCACCTGCGATGAGTGCTTCCAGGGGGCATTACCGCCGGCACAACAGCAGGGAAGTAGATGGTTCGATGGCAAACATGAATTCCGACAAGTCTTACACTCTCGACACAGTACGTGAAGCCATCCGTCGTGGCGACACTGAATATGTTCAGAAGGCAATCGACGCTGGCTTCGATCCCAACACACAAGACTCAAAACAGTGCACTCCTTTGATCTTTGCAGCAGAGTTTCAGCGTCCCGCAATCGTAAAGCTTCTACTCACCCACGGCGCTAATCCGCTGCACAAAGAATCAAACGGATACGACGCTTCTGATGTGGCCGCATGGCATGGTGAATGGAGAATGGGCGCATACACCGCCGAATCAGCGGAGATACAGTCAATCTTAAAGGCGCACGTTAAATCACCGGGCGTCCGCCTACTTGCGTGGCTGAAGCGAGTATTTCTTTCGTAAGGCTCGCTGGGCGAAGTCAACTCGCCAGAAGCCATCTTTTTATTGTTAGGTGAACGCGATGTTTGGATTCTTCAAGAAGCTGTTTTGCGGTGCAGAAACAGAC
>JBGTCJ010000427.1:0-13166 GCA_041748895.1 Pirellulaceae bacterium | reverse complement strand
GCGGCGGCTGCCGCGATTGCCAGCGAGACCGCGTCATCAGCGCTAGACGTTTGAAGCGCAGCGGCAGACAGTCGATCTGCGGCCATTTTCGCCTCGCCACGGCGGATGCGAGATGCCGCCTCGGCAAGCAACAGTCGCGTGTCCACGGCGGCAAAGGCATCATCGACCGGCGAAGCCCCTGTGGCGGCCGCGGTCGCCGCCGATGAACCGATGTGGCGTAACACGAGGGTCTCGGCTTGCCGCTTGGCAAACGCTCCACCTCCCGCGGCAATCGCTTCGATCCAGTCGGCGACCTCGCGTTGCCGCGTTTCGTCGAGTCGCCGAGAGGACGATTCGCGGGGACGCTGAAGCAACCAACGCAAACGAGCCAGATCGAGCGATGTCGAGGCCGTCGTGGACGCAGGGTTGTCTCCGTAGTGGTCATGCAGCTTTGCATCAGCTTGATCCCAAAGCTCGCGATCGAGCAGCAAACGGATTCGCAGGGCCATCGCCTCTTGATCGGGGGGATCGGTTATCAAGAGGTCGCCGACGAGCGACCAGGACGCGTCGAGATCGCCGATTTGACGCAGCGCTTCGCCGAGCTGGAGCGTCAGTTCGGTCCGTTGGTCGGAGGCGTTCGCCGGGATCGATGCGAGTGCGGATCTCGCCGCGACAACCGCTTGATCCGCAGCGGCGAGATGGTCATCGCTGCGTTCGGGGAACAACTCGCCACGCAGCAAAAACGATTCGACTATCCGCGCGGCGATCGCGCGGCGGAGGCGAATCAGGTCATCGACGAGTTTGTCTCGCGCGTTGGCGGAGACTAACACGTTCAAACGAGCATTGGTCTCCGTGAGCAGGTCCTGAAGGCCGGTGGTCAGCGCGAGCAGCGGTGCCAAGGTCGTGTCGGGTGGCGGTCCATTTCCGAGATTGCCGACGAGCGTTCTGACGTCGTACCGGACCCTGGCGAGCATGGCCAAGTGGCGCTGGTACTCGAGCCACAGGCGTCGCGCGTGGTCAGGGTATCGGGCCAACAGATCGTCGACGGGTTCGGTCGTCTCGGCGAACGTGAATCGATCGGAGGAACGCGATTCGTGCAGCCACCTTGCCACGCGAACCTGCGAGAGTGCGATCGCCCAAGTTGCCGCGGTCTCGTCGAACGGATCGCTTTGACGCAAACTCTCGGAGCAGATTGTCTCGGCCTCTTCAAACGAACCGCGATCGATCAGCGTGGAGATCACGCTGACGCTTGGAGCTTGCAAAGGTTCCGCGGCTGTGCACACACCTGCCTCGCAGCTGAGCATCAGCAGGCAAACGCCAAGGACGCCGCGAGCGTCGGTAGGAAATGGAGGATAGGTCATCACTGAGTCGCCGCAAACAAAACCCGATCGAAACCGGCCGATCGCGCGGCGTCGTAAACGGCGATCGCGTCTTCCATCGTCACGGGTGGATCGGGATCCACGATCACCGCCGGGGTGGCACCGATGGCCGCTATCTTTTCGAATTCGCCGCGGAGCGAGGCCAGGTCGGTCATCGACCGCTGGTTGAGCCGAAACACCACGCCAGCGTCCGAGAACACGATCCGCACCACGACCTCATCGAACGGCGGAGGCGACTCCATAGTGATCGAAGAAGTTGTGCCCTGGGGTGGGGCCGCGAGCGCGCTGGGAAGATCGAACTCAGGAATTTCTAAGCTGCTGTTCCAGATAAAGAAGATCAGCAATAGAAAGACGACGTCGACCATCGCAGTCATCCCTAAGCCCGGCTCATGTTCATCACGGTGAATGGGAAGGCGCATCTTGCGTCATCAACCTCCGCTGGCTTGGTGAACCGCGAACGTTACCTGTGAGATTCCGGCATTCGCTGCGGCACGGAGGATCGGTTCGACGGCATCGTAGCGGGTCCTCCGATCCATTCTCAAACGGACGCTCGAGGCATCGCCATGCTCGGCCCGATGAAGTCTGAGATACGGATCGATCTGTGTGCTTTCCACTTCATCGGAATGGATCCAAATCGTCCCATCGGCGGTAGCGTGAATCGTCAACATCCCTGCGCCAGGCTCGTCGGAAACGTGTGAACCGGCAAAGGGTAGTTCCAAAGGCAACCTCGTCTCTTGTTTGGCCAGGTGGCTCGACACGAGGAAGAAGATGATCAGCAGAAAAACGACATCGATCATCGGCGTCATGTTGGCCCCGACGCGACGATGACTACGGAGACCGCGGACCTGCATTTCAACCAATCTGGCTTGTGTTCTGGAGGCCCCTATTCTACTGGGGCGACAGTTCTACTGGGGCGACAGCGGGCATTAGTGGTGGGCAGGAAAAATCAGGAATCCCTGATTTTAATCCTGTGATTTTGCGCGGTTGTGTGCGAATGCCACGATTTCGGTGGCGGCTCCCTTGCTCGTTTGGTCACGACTGAAATGGGGGTCGATCCGCCCGTTTGTCAAACCGCTTCGAGGGGATTTCCCATGCACGCCATCAAAAAGTCGTCGACCCTCGCCCGCGCGGATTCACCGCCCCTCCCACCCCTTCCTAGATGTTACAGAACGTTCACCACTCCCGATCGATTGGGCGGCTACCGCCTGGGCGCACGGATCGGATTTGGCGGCATGGGGGATGTCTATCGAGCGACTCACGACCTCCACCCGGGGCACTGTTTTGCCGCGAAAGTCCTCCATCCCGAACTCAGGCAAGCGAGATTTTTGGAGGCGTTCGATAACGAATGCCGGGCTGTTGCGAGGATGTCGCATCGCAACATCGCGCGGTGCGTCGATTGGGGTCACGAGGGCGTTCAATGCCCCTACCTGATACAGCAGCGCATCGAAGGTGAGGATCTTGCGACCCACTGCAAGCGAAAGGGGCAATCGATCGGTCAGCGAATAGTCATTTTTTTGCAGGTCTGCGAGGGTGTCGAGCACATTCATCGAAACGGCGTTCTGCATCGCGATTTGAAGCCGGCGAACATCTTGGTGGCCAGTCACGGGCGGATGCCGATTGCGAAGATCATCGATTTCGGCCTCGCCCGATGCAATCCTCATTTGAACGTGCCGCCCACGGATCCAGGCGGCGTGGCACTGGCCATCGGAACCGTGCCGTACATGAGTCCGGAGAGAGCGGGCGAACCGCCTACCGGGGAGGACGAGCGTAGCGATGTCTTCTCACTGGGTGCAATTCTGTTCGAACTGCTGACGGGAACCACGCCCCTTGCGGGTGTACTTCGTCACGACGAATCGATCGAACGGCAACTTTGGCACGTCAGGCACCAGCAAGCCGTGCGTCCGAGCACTCGCCTTCGCACCGACTTCGATTGGAGCCGCGGGGGCAGTCGATTGAGCGGCCGGGGGGCGCTATCGGCGGTCATCAAGCGGTTAGACGACGTTGTGATGACAGCGCTTGCCAACGACCCCACCCTACGTCAGAGCTCGGCCGGCGAGCTGGCCCGTCAAGTCAGCGCGGCGGTCTCAGGGGAGCGCCGAGTTGTGCCATCTCATTAGGTTCTACCAGAATGAACTCATGCCTTTATTTAAGCGGTGGTGGCGACGAAAATCTGAGCCAGATCGAGACGGTTTGGGCAATCATCTTCCAAGCTCATGGCGAGGGTCCCGGCGATCGCGGGCGGGCTCAGCAGGAATTGATTTCTCGATATGGTGACGCGATCCTGCGATACCTTCGTGGAGCCTTTCGCGACGAGTCATTGGCTGAAGAAGCGTTCCATGAATTTGTGCTTCGACTTTATCGCGGCGACTACCGTCATGTGCACCCACAGAAGGGTCGCTTCAGAGGATTTTTAAAGGTCGTCTTGTCTCGATTGGTCGCTGATCACTATCGCGTCCTGACGCGGCGTCGCGAGCTTCCGCTCGAAACCTCCGTGGAAATCCCAGACGCCTCAGTCACGCAAGAGTCTGAGCGGTCGTTTGACCAGACTTGGCGCGACGAGATGCTAACAAAGGCGTGGCAGCGATTGGGTGAGGAGGAGCGTCGAGCGTCGATGCCTTGGATGACCATCCTGCGAATGCGGGTGGAAAACCCCGAACTGCGAAGCATTGAACTCGCCGCGATGCTCGCGGATCGACTCGGCGAGCAAGTCACGCCGTCGCGCCAGCGAGTCCTGCTTCATCGCTCGCGAGAGAAGTTCGCCAACCACCTGATCGATGCCGTCAGCGATTCGATTGAAAGCGACTCGATCGATGACGTTGAAGAGGAGCTGGCGCAAATGGAGTTGCTGCAGTACTGTGACGTGGTGTTGGACCGTCGCAGAGTACGTTCAAAGCTCGAGATTTAAAATCTTGCGGCTCCAAAACACACTGGTGATGATCAACAACAGGATCACCACGACCAAGAACTGGCCGATCAAGGATTGAAACATCAGCAAGGTTCCCTCGGGATGCACGACATAAAATCCCAGGAGAAACAGGAACGGGAAGAGTGTCAGGATCAACACGACTCGCCAACCCCCGGCCGTCTCCGCTTCGAGTTTTCGTTCGATCCGTTGATTTTCTCGCAAGCTGCGACTGATCTGCTCCAGTGCATCGGTTACTCGCCCGCCGCGTTGAAGGCTCACGACGATCGTCGATGCGAACATCGAAAAACTGTCCAACCTCAACCTTTGCTTCGCATCGCTCAGGGCATCGGGTAGGGGGCGACCGAGCTGGTACTCCGCCATCAGGCGTCGCAGTTCTCCCGCCAGAGGCTCTTGCGATTCTCGGCTGACGTCATCGAGACCTTGCGCGAGAGACTGGCCGGCGCGTGCCGAATTCGCTAATGCCTGGGTGCAGCCAACCAATTGATCTCGCAGCAACGTTCGGCGGCGATGGATTTTCCATGCCAACGTCCAACGGGGCATCAACAACCAAACGATCACGAGCACAACGGTGATCGGAAAGATCGAAAGCACCCAACCGGCCGCCACCCAGGCCACGAGCCCAACACTCCATCCGAGCTGAGCCGAGCGCATCCAAGCGGGTGATAACTCGGACCTCGCCTGCCGCAACAACGGGTCGGGAACCAGAACGGTGAAGGGTGCCCAGGAGTTGTTGAGCCACATCAGGCCAATCAGTAGGATCGCCAGGCCGGCCGATGAAGAGGCAAGGAAAACCAACATCAGTAGAAGGACTCCAGATCGACATCCCCGTGATCCAAGAGTTCCTCAATGAATGTTGGCAATTGACCGGTTGGTCGTAAAACCTCTTCGGAGCCGTGAGCGACAAAGAGATCACGTAGTTCCAGCCTTCCGGTATGCGGATCCACGCCCACGCACTCGGTGATCTGTGTGATTAAACGCCTGCCACCGCGACTGCGACGCAATTGCACGATCACGTCAATCGCATTACCGATCTGCTCACGAATGGCACCCAGAGGAAGATCCGCGGCCATTTGAACCAGGACTTCCAGACGGGAGGTGACGTCATGCGAATCATTGGCGTGAATCGTCGTCAGAGACCCGTCATGGCCGGTATTCATCGCTTGAAGCATATCGAGCGATTCGGGGCCGCGGCACTCACCGACGATGACGCGATCGGGTCGCATCCGGAGCGCATTTCGCACGAGATCACGAATCGTGTACTCTCCGGCGCCCTCGACATTGGCATTCTTGGTTTCCATCCTCACGACGTGCGTCTTGGAAATTTGCAATTCGGCGGTGTCTTCGATCGTCACGATCCTCTCGCCGTCGGGAATGAAGTCGCTGATGCAGTTCAAAAGTGTCGTTTTCCCCGTGCCGGTGCCGCCGGAGACGATTAGGTTTCTGCGAGAGCGAACGAGCGCGCGAAGGAAGGCGGCGGCATCCGATGAGAGTGTCCCCAGGGCGACGAGATCGTGTATCGAAATTCGACGCACAGGGAATTTGCGAATCGTGAGCGTTGGGCCGCTGACGGCCAACGGCGCGATCACCGCGTTGACGCGGCTCCCGTCGCGAAGCCTGGCGTCGACCAGCGGTTGCGATTGATCGATTCGGCGGCCGACTTTACCGACGATCCTCTGGATGATCGATTCGACCACTTCGTCCGAAATGAATCGCCGCCCACTGTCCTCAATCACGCCATTGGTTTCAATGAAGATGTGATCCTTATCGACCACCATGATTTCCGACACGGTGGTGATCCGCAGCAAATCTTCAAGCGGACCGTAACCAAAAACGATGTCTTTGATCTCTTTTTTGATCATCCGCATCGCCAAGTAGTCTTGGAATTCACGATGTACACTTCGGTAGATTCGGTTCCAGGCCTCCCAAAAATCGCGCTGCGAACTCTTTAAATCTGGTCGATGGTTCTCCGCCGCGTGATTTGGCACCAGCGCGCCGAGAAGGTAGCTCACCGTACGATCCAGTTCCTGCTCCCGCTGGGGCACGGCGGTCACCATGACACTCCAGCGCCCCTGGTCGTCCAAAAGTGTGCTAGTCGGGCTGTCGTGCGCGGTGGCAGATAACTTTTGCAACAAGCGGTCGCGAACGGCGCAGCCGGCAAGATGCGTCACCAATCGGTGATCGCTGCCATCCGAGGATTCCGCGCCGAGAGCCGCATCTGCGGTGTAAAGAGAGTGGCCGCGAACGATCGTTTCGACATGCTGCTCGAGTGTTAAAAGAAAGACGTCGTCGTTGGATCGTGTGGGATCGATGCCGAGGCGGAGGTCCATGCGGTCAAGCAGTTCCCGGTGGGCTTCGCCGATCAGTTTTGACGTGTCGCGATCGAACCGCTTTCGTCTCGTCTCCTCCGTGTGCGTTGCCTGGCTTGGTAGATCGACGGTGATGGTGAACGGGAACAGCTCGATCGAAGATTGCGTTTGAATTTCGCAATGTTCGCCCGAAGACAATTGTCGGTCACCAATGCGGATCCCGTTGGTTCCCAGTACGACGACCTCCCAACCCGGATCCCGCCTGTAGAGGACCAACGCTTCGGGAGCGATGTAGGGACTGGCCAGGACCAAATCATTGCCCTGGGCACGGCCGATCGTGATTCGGTCGCCCTGAATGTCGACCAAACGCCTTTGTGTGTCGACGACGTTGTTGTACCAAAGACGCATCTTCAATATCCGGGCGGCTTTGGGACGACAAACCGGATGAAATCTCCTTCCAACAGGACACCGGGGACGCTGGCGATACCCTCGAGCGATACCGTTTGGTACACCACATCCCGACGACCGGCTTCCGCAGGCACGTCAACCCTCGACGAGTCGCGCGATGCCAGGGAAACGTTCGTGGGCGTGCGAGAATCGATCGCGGGCACAACCTGGACAGCGACGATTTCCAGTGGGTGACTGTTCTGATCGCGAACCGAACCCGAAGCGATCGCTTCCAGCAATCGGCTGGTGTCTCGGTCAAAACCTGCATCGACAGCAATCGTGACGGTGTTTCGTCCGATCGAGTCCGATGGTGTGTCGCGATCTCGGGACGGTTGCTTGAACCGCTCGGCGACGCTGATCAATTCGAACGGCCCGATCACATCCCACTGTCGCTGCTCAACCGGGGCAACCAAATCTCGCGCCAAAATAACGTCACCCGCCTCGTAAGCTCGAGACGTCCTGAGGCCGAGCAGGATGCTCCGATTTGCGTAGGGAATCATGGCGGACTTTAGCCGCAGAGGATCTCCCGGGATCGGCACCGCGATGAGGTCCTCGTCCTCGATGACGACTCCCTGATCCAAGTTGGAGCGGAGCGCGGTGTAGGTTGTGGGGGTGGTTTGGGAGACCAGGTAGTACGCGTTCAAACCGGCGGCGACCAGCGCGAAGAACGCGACGAGGGCCAATTGAAGGACGCTATTCATCGGATTCTTTCAAATTGAGTTCGATCCTCAACCGCTCGAGCCTTTGCTCTTCCAGCCAGATTTGATCATCCTTGTCAGGAGCGTCACCGCCCTTGAGTTCCTCGATCGCTCGCTCGAGCCGATCGATTTCTCGCCTCAGCTCGCGAATTTCTCCTTCGCGATTGGCGCTTTCCAGATCTCGATCTAGTTCAAAGCGTCGCGACTGGCTTTGGCCCGAAGATTCCATCGATCGCGACGGGTTCAACAATTCATCGGTGATTTGCCGAAGTGCATCGGCGAGTGTGGTTGCCCCGATCGACCTGGGTTGCTCAAAGGCCGATCGCGGATCTTCTTCGGTCGAGGGCAGACCCTCGCGTTTGGCCGCAATCGCGATGTCGACATACAGCTGCCAATTTGGGAGTGGTTGAAAGTCGACGCTGCGATGATCCCAGTTCGCCTGCTGCATCGTTTGGATCGACTCGGGATCACCAAAACCATCCAATTTTGGTGACACGTTGATCGTGGTTGTGGATTCGCCGATGGCCTCTTGCGACTGCGAAAATGCGAAAGGGGTTTGCGTCCATGGTTCGAAACGCTGTGACCAAACGCTGCGTCGCGCTTCCGCAATCACCTCGGCTTGCCCAATGACCGCGTATCCGAGCCAGACCATCGCGACCAAGAGCACCAGGATCACGGGCAGGGCAAGCACCAGCTCGAGAGTGGCGATCGCGGTGCGACCGCGGACCCACGCTTCACGACGCGACCCGGTTCGACAAGGTGCCATGCAACTTGTTCGCGACCGTCGCCCGGTTGTTACACGATTGGTCTTTCGAAACGAGCTAATTGCCGGCGCGGATCAGTGGGCGATCAACTCCGCATGTTCGGTCGCGAGTTCCAGTGCTGGCCGCATCGTTCCTTCGATTGCCTGCGACGCGGTCTCAAGACGTCGTTTCGTGACCGGAACCCATTTCGGTTGCCAGTTCAATTTGACGCGAGGCGGATCGGCGAGCCCATCGAGGAGTTCCCAGGGCCATCGTGTGTCCTGAACCGACGCCCTGGTACCCCACTCAATCAGTGATGGGCTGGTGTGGTCCCAATTCAATGTGTCCCACGCGACAATTGGTTGTTGCTCCGTTGCGGATGATGCCGTGGGGCGGTGATTGGCGTTGTACAGGATTGACTGCGCGAACTGGGTCATTGCGTTGGGTTGGCCGCGAGGCATCACGGTGGATGCAAAGAGCGTTTCGTAATCGCGATGCGCCGCGGATAGCAGGGTGAATAAATCTTCTGCCTGACGCTTTGCATCGGCGTCACTCCTCGTCCATGGCTCGCTGCCCTTGACGGGGACTTCGCCTCGAAATGATTTCTGCAGGACGATCATCCTCAACGCATCTTCTCGCTGGCTCCAGCGTGCCGACGCGCTGCCCTCCCTTTGCAACCGCATGCCGGTGCGGTACCTCCATGAGTGAATCATGGCGTATCGGTTCGTCCATTTTTCATAGTGGGCGGCGGCGCGGCTGATCTCCAGCTGCGACGTCATCAGCCCCAGAACCGGCGATCGAAGCGCATCGAGGTTCGGCATGGCCGCTCGAACCCACTGAGTAGTTCGCTCTTGGATGGGATCGAGCTGTTGGGGAACATGGAGAAGGCTTGGGTTTTGCGATTGAGTCAGGCCGAGTGCAGACAACCCTTGCGAGACGATCGTTCGTTGGGCCACGATTTCCGTTTCGGCGCGACGAAGTTGTTCCAGTTTGCCCTCTAACTCCGCAACCCTTTCGTCGATGAGCCGTGATTCGGATTCGTAGTCAGACTGAGCGTCGGCGGACAGGTCACCACTGCTTCGCTTTTCTTCGATTTCCTCGCGGATGGCTATCAAGGCCAGTCGGGCCGCCTCCCTTTGGCGAATCGATCTCGATAAGCGATCCGACGCTTCGTTGACCGTTTGATTGATGGAATTCAAAGCCTCCACTGCGTCGGAAGTATCGATCGGCGCGTCTTGACCCCATCCGGCAGGCCAACCTCCCGAACGTCCTTTGCGGTTGGCATCGGGCTCGAACTCGACGGGCATTTGTCGCTCAGCGGCCGCGGGCGCCAATTCGGCGGTCACGCGATGTTGGCTGCCGACTTCTTCCATCGCCGATTCGATGCGATCGATTGCCAAGCCGCCCTCTGCGGACCGAGTTGGCGTCGCCAGATCCAAACCCGCGATGGCGGCGGAAAACTCGGCTAACGACGGAATCAACTGCGAGGCAAAGACTCGTTCCACCACGGGAGAAGCGGCACGTCCATAGAGCTCCATGACGTTCAGCAGCAACCACTCCTTTCCGACCAAAACGATTCGGGCGGTCCCGGCCACGTGCGCCGCGACGGCGATGGGCAACCCTGGCAGCCCGAAGGGTGGCGGAATCAAAAACAGAAGGTTGCTCGTCGATTTCACCGCCAGCCAGAGGATCATCTCGCGCTTGAGGGTCATGCGAGCGTCGTAGAGCATCGCGAAAGCGGTCAGGTCCGGGTCGGCCGAAGGCGAGGTGCGTCGGCTAACGAATTGAATGATCGTGCGATCCAGAGCGGTCAGCGTGTTGACGGGCGGATAGAAGCTGCCGAGAGTTCCGATCGCCGCGGTCTCGGCCAACGCGCGAATCACTGCATCCATTTGCCGATTTTCAGCGGTGTTCGTTCGCAATCCGAGCCGCATCTCGGGGCCTCCGATCGCATCATGAATCACGCCGATCGCGGTCGCTTCGCCAATCAAATGATTGCATGTTGTGATCCCATTCATGCCCCTGGCCATCCAGAGGGAACCCGTGAAGCTTGCGACGTCGGCCGCATTTTGAACTTCCATCTTCTGCTTGACGGCGTGGCCGGTATTTCCGAGTACTGCCATCAGCACAGCGATCATCAGCAGAAAGATCAATGCCAGCAGAGCGATCTTTCCCGGTCGGTTCGACGCCCCCGCACGTCGTCTTCGCCGCAGAACGGCCCGCCGACGCGAGGGTGGCGGCGAGCGTTTTTTCTTATTCGCGGCCATAACCGATTCCCATGTCCTGCCACTGGTTTTGGGGTCCGTCATTGGGCAAGGTCACCCGGCTGGTTAACGGGAACGTGAAACCGCTGTCCGATCGTTCTCCCAACAACCGCCCCAAACCTGGGACGCGGAAGGGGTAGCGGTAGGTCACCTCAGCCGTAATTTCACTTTGCCACGAAGTTGGCGGACCACCGACCTCGACCTGGACGGCGACGCCAACGTCTCGCTGTTTGGATTGGATGTAGCCATCGGCCACGGCATCATCTGCCCACTGGCGATACGCCCTTCGGTAGCTTTGCTGCAAATCATCAGCGGTGCCGGACGATCGATTTGCCCCATTGGCAAATGGCACCATTGCTTGACGAGTCGCCTGTTCTATCCTTTGACGGGCGTTGGGCCAGTCGCGTGCGGAGCCCTGCACGGCCGCCACCCTAGCCGCGACATACGCCGCGTGGACCGTCCCGAGTTTGGCCATAAGCATCAGTGCGGACTCCACGCTCAACGCGACCAACAACATCAGGATTGGAAATACCATCACGTAGGACAACGTGTATGCCGCGCCGCCTTCATCAAGGACGAGCCTTCGAACGGCTCTCGGTGTCCTGCGGCACGCGATGCTCAGCGTCAGCGACTTCAAAGCCATGGTAGGGTAAGCATCCCATCGAGCCCCCGAAAAACGTACCGACTGATTTCAACTCCGAGGAGGAACAATAGAACGCAGAGTGGCAAAGCCACCGCCGTCGCCATCACTACCTCAAGGCTTGATGCCGCCCTTCGCAGATCTGGGGTGATCCGCAATCGAGTCGGCGAGATTGATTGACTCAGGCCGGTGATGAGGTGCGATAAATCCAGCCGGATCACCGTATGAAGGCCGTCTGGATGAGGGGTGTGATTCACCAAAGCGACCAGTTCAATAGGTTGGCTGCCATTCCGCAGGCGAAAAATCCAGACAGCGCGATCGGCCGTCCAACCCGCGATGACGGCGCGCCGACTGCTTCCCAGAACGACGCGAAACCGTCGTGAAAGTGCCGAAGACCGCCGACTCCCCGGAGGATGATAAAGCGCACCACGAGAAACAGCGCGGCGACGATGTACCCGATGCAAAACGCTTGGATCGTCGAATCAAAGCCAACCAGGCTGCCGATCGCCATCGCGAGTTTGACATCACCCGCACCGCCGCCTGAGTGCGAGTACGGGATCAGCATCACACCACCGCAAGCCACGACGCCCAGCAAGCTTTCCGTCAGGCGAATGCCGGATGTTGTCAAGCCGAGGGAAACCAATCCGGCGAGCGACAGACCGAGGAGTATCGCCGGATACGTCAGCACGTTGTAGATCTTTTGGCTGCGCAGATCGGTTGCGGTGGCGATCGTGAGGACGACAACCGCCACCGCGGCGGAAACGCTCAGGCTCGGTAGGTAATCTGACAATTCGCGCATCGCGAAACTCATCGGAGGCTAGCTGATGCTCTTGCCGCGAAGCTCATTCCACTTCTCCCGCAACCAGCTGAAGACTTCTTGGCCGAGCGTCATCACGGCAACCAAAATGACGGCAGCGATCGCGACGATCATGACCGTTTGAACCGCTTCGAGTCCCTCCTCGTCATCGTTCCACCGCACGATTTGGCGCTTGATCGATTGGAAAGTCATGACGAACTCCTCGGCGGGGCAAATGGGATCGCATCGATGGGCAAATCCACCCCTCTCATTCGCCACACATCGCAAGCTGTTACAGGGCTGTTCATAAAAGATTCTCGCTCGAGTGTGGCGGGGCTCGTACAAACCGGTCTTCGATGCGATAGTCGGCGGGAGCCCCGTCGCGGCCTTCGGACAATCCCAAGCATTCGCTAATGTTCGAAATTCGTCGTGTCCCTTCGGGCTCGCGATCGATTTGGATCAGGATATCGATGGCCGAGGCGACTTGTGCCCGCGCGACATGGGGCGGTATTTGAACGCCTCCCATGAGTGAGAGTGTTTCCAGCCGCACGGCAGCGTCGCGGGGTGTCGTGGCGTGAACCGTCGTCATCGCGCCGCGGTGTCCCGAAATCATTGACTGGATCAAATCCAAGGCTTCGCCCCGCCGCACCTCACCCACGAGGATTCGATCGGGCCGCATTCGCAACGATTGGGCAAACAGGTCGCGAATCGAAACCTCTCCGACTCCCGATCGGTTGGCGAGCTGCGCCTCGAGATAAACAGTGTGCGTCTGTTGCAGCTGCAGTTCCGAACTGTCCTCAATCACGACGATTCGCTCATGCGGCGGTATCTCCGCCGACAGTGCGTTCAGCAACGATGTCTTCCCGGATCCCGTGCCTCCCGATATCACAACATTGCGGTGCTGCTTGACCGCCACGCTGAGGTAGTCAGACATCTCGTCGGTCAGAGTCCCCCACTGGACCATCTGACGAAGGCTTAGCTTCGCGGT
>JBGTCJ010000426.1:0-23710 GCA_041748895.1 Pirellulaceae bacterium | reverse complement strand
ATTCGAGATCGACCCAAGGGTGATTGCACCGGCAGAAGTCGATCAGGCCGCGCTACTCTTGACCGTTCATCCCGGTGGTAGTCGAACGGAAGTGACGATCAACGCATACGGCGTCAATGAATCGCTCTCGGGAGAGTGGGCCGAGAAGGGCCCGGGGCACTTGTCATGGGAAACATCGCCCTCAAGCGAATCGGTAGAAAGCCTTCCCTATTTGGGACAGGTCACTTTCGATAACCGCCGTGGGGCTTTGGAACGCGCGGCGGATCAAGTGCGAATTACCGGAGCCGGTTTAACAGAGTACCTTCGCTCCCTGAAAAAGAATCTTGTCTCCATCGTGCTGGTGCCCGTCAGCCAAGGCGACCGCGAGGTTCGCTTTTACTCTCGTGAGGGAAAGGTTGATTTTTCTCCCGCCCTCGCGATACGCAAAATAAGAAAACCATCATCGTGAAGGGCTCACCCGGTACCGGCGGTGGTCACGGCGTGATTGGCAATCAGGCGTCGCGGTCATCGATCCCATGGACGTCCACGGACAACCCGGCCGTGTTCGCGCTTCGCTACCTAATCCCGATGCGCGATCAGATTTTGGAGTTGACCCGTGACGATATTGTCACGGATGAGGCGTTGCGAATGGTCTTGGCCCATTTGGTCAGCAAGGGCTTCGGCGAACACCACCAGGGACGACTTCGCGACTACCTTATTCGCATTAGCCGCGCGGCGGTAAAGGGCGCGGTGGGGACCGTAAGTCGGGAGCGCCCGGAACAGGCAATCGCTGAGTTCTCCCTCAGCGATCTCCGCCCCGACAACCCAAATTGGGTGCGACGATGGCGGGCCGAATTGGTGTCACGCACGTGGAGGACGATCGAACGGCGGGAGCACGCACAGCCTGAGCGGCCGCTGTTTACCGTCCTAAGAATGGCGAGCGACCACCCCTCCGATAATGCCAAAATGATCGCGGCGCGAATCCTCACCGAGACCGAAGTTCGGGTGGATCCAATCAACATTCCAGTCCTGTACCGTGAATCGCGACGCGCCTTCGCCGAAATCCTTGCCGACGAAATTGCCGAGACCGTCGATGCGACCGTCTCGAGAGCGATCGAGGATGAAGTTCGCATCCTCGGCCTGAATCAGCTCTTCGGCGAACTACGAACTTGACGTCATGATGCAGAGGGTCGCGGTTCAGATGTCCAGCGAAATTCACTGCTCAACCGACGCGATATGCCTACCCTGAGCCGATCATTCGGGATCGCGTTCGAGTTCGGCCTTGTACTGGTCCCGCTCCCGACGTGTCGCTTCGAGGTCGAATATCAGGTACTTCATATCGAGCCGGAGCTGCGACAACGCTTCCTGAACCAGGTTGAGTATTCGACGGCGGCGCGTGCTGCAATCCACCACCCGCTGCATTGCCGGGGTGATCGCTTCCCGGTACCTCTCCGGTAACCCTTCAATCGATCGGATGAGCTCCTGGAGTTCATCGGGGATCTCTTCGTTCAACAGGTCCTGATGGCTGGATGCATGTGACATGTGCGATCTCTTGGGCGCGATTTTGGTAGCGGTTGGAGGCAAATCCGATTGCTGACGATTTCTGGAAGTGCATTCGGAGTACCGCATCCCTGCGAAAAAGCGCCCACATCACCGTAAGTTACTAACAAGTAGAGACTTACGGAAACTGACCTATCCCTGTGCGGTCGCGAGGCGTTGCCCAATGGCAACGTGATCCCTCTAGGCTGCGAGCCATAAATCTTGCTAGGTGTTCACTTTACAACGGCTATTGCGACAAATGGGCCACGTGGCTCGGTGGCAACACGATGTTGCGAGTGGTCAACGGTGACCGTTCGGACGAATGGATTGTTTCCCCCATTTGCGCTCCGGTCAATCGATGCTCAGCAAGAGATCGCCAATGTGTCGACCATCGAAGTCACTTGAGACGAAAGGGCAAAGTTTGGCGAAAGGCTCAAACCTCCGTCCGAAAAGTGATCACTTCCGATCCAGATGGAGCGTGCTGGTCGCAGCCACGGCGTTTCTGGTCACCTGGTCACAAGCGACGCTGCCGCAGGCGGTCGGCCAGATCGTCGACTCGCTCGATGCCTACCCACCGCGATGGCACCTCGCGGGATCTGATTGCGGAGCGAGCGTGGTCCAGCACCTCTGTGATCCTGCCGCAGGCGTTGCGGGGAGTGGTTGTGAGTCCGTGACGCTGGGATCGGGAATCGGTTCGGAAGCCGTTTTGGAGTACCGAATCGAGCCGGTACGGATCATTGACGAACTGACCGCTCGAGTTCACCTCCGATCCAATCAGCGCGGTCAACGCGTTGGAATGCGTGTCCGATTTCCTTACCTCCTCGACCCGAAAACACGGACCAGTGCATCGGTCATCATTTACGGGGCGGACTATCGGGAGATTGGACAGTGGCAGATGGTCGGGGTGGGCGCGATCGAAAAGCCACTTCGGTTGAAATTGGTCGCCCTGCACCGAGAGTTCGGAAGTGGCGCCAACTTGAGCGACCCATTCGTTGATGCGGTGGTAATCAACGCGTACACGGGTCCGGGCAGAACCAAGCTTTCCATCGACAACCTGAGCATCGACGGAGTGATCCCGGTTGCGGACACTCGTAACATCGCGGCGACATTGACACGCGGCGAAACCGCGGGCAAGGCGCGCATTGAGCCGGCTCAGGATCCCGTCATCGACGATCCGTCATCCACGCGAACGGTCCAGTTTCCCGTTGGCCGCGTGACGCGGATTCTGCAACACAACGGAGAGCCGTTGGACTGGGTTCGAACGCTCGGCTTCGATGCGGTCCTTCTGAATCGCCCCGCGGACGAACCGATCCTCCGCGAAGCCATGCGGACTCGAATGGGACTGGTCACGCCTCCGCCGACGGCGCCCGACCCCCAAATCGTCTCCCTGCTCGAGCCGGTGCTTGCTTATTACCTCGGAACTTCGCTCAGCGCGCCAACCCTGACGGCAACGAAGGCCGAGGCCGAGCGGCTGCGGAACTTCCCTTTGGCATGGCAGAGACCGCTCATTAGCGCTCCGGCAGAATCTCTCGCTGGCTACGGTGCGATTAGCGATATCGTGGTCCATGACCTTCCGACATCGCTTCGCGGGCTGGGCGCGAACGAAGAGGTGGGTTTGCTGCAGGATCGCATTTCGCGAACCCCGTTTCGGCTAGCAAGCGGATTGTCGGCGACAAGTGGAAGGGTGATTGGAGGGGGCCACGCCATCGGCGTGCAAACGCATGCTCCGCCGGCATTGTCGCGACAATTGGACCGCATTGCCGGTTCGATTGGGGCACCTCGGGGAGATGATTTCTTTTGGCACGACATTCTGATCCAAACGTTCCGGGCGCTGGAGACCGCGCCCCGCGCGGTCGTGTATCGTTCGAGCCGATCGCTCACTAGTGGGCTGCCCGAGGACCAGAGCCGATCGCTCGCCCTTTCGTACGTCAATCGAATTCTGCACGCTGTTGGACCGATGGCGGCAAACAGCCGCTCGAGTCAACCGCTGGCTTGTTTAGGGCCGGGATACCGCTGTGGCGTGCTCGAGGCAGGGTCGAACCAGTTGTTGATCGCGACCACGACGCGGCAGCACCGTGGGCTTGCTTTGGCTGGGGATGGCGAAGCGCTGCGGATTCTGGTCCGCCCGGATGATGCTGGAAAATTCGCGTGGCGGATTACTCATTTCACTGCCGAACGCGCGGCGATTTCCGTCTCGCCCGAGGGCTCGTTTCTCGAAGTCATTTCTCCGGACTTGATGGAATTGGTGGTCGTTTCGAGCGACCCCGAGATGGGAGGACGTCTCAGTGGCTTGCTGAACCAGGTCGCCGCCCAGGCGGCCAGCGACCGCTGGCAACTCGCTCGCGAGGCCATCGATCGGCTCCGCGATGATTGGCAAGTGGCATCGGGCAGCCGCATCGTCTCGGCCAGCGGGGGATCGATCGATCTGCTCAACGCAGCGACAAGGACTTTGGTCGAGGCCGAGCCGCTGTTTCGTGGCGGGGATGCCGGCGCGAGCCTCCGCATGGCCAAACGCGCCGACGCCTGGGCACTGAAGTCACGTTGGTCGCTGTTCAGCGCCCTATCGCCCGAGGGTCGTTTGGCGACCAACGTCAGTTGCCCACCCCTGATGACCTGCGGCGGAGTTCCGACCCAATTGCTTTGGTGGCCGTTGATGAGTGAGTCCGGATGGGGAGTCAACCGCCTATCGGGCGGTTCCTTGGACGATGCCTCGATGCTCGGAGCGGCGGGGTGGACGTTCGGTCGACGAACGACGACGACCGCAACCGCCGACGCGCGAATCGCCCGAGGGCGACAAATTGAAGGGACGGGCTGCCTGGCCGCGGAGGTGGTCCCGTCGGTCGCCGCGGCGCTTCCGGGTGGCTACGCCGGAACGGCGATGCAGATTCGCAGCCCAAGCGTTCGCTTCGCCGCGGGCACCGCGATACGCATCGAGGCGAAAGTTCGCACGCTCGGTTTTGGTGGCCCCGATCAAGGCGTTCTGGTCTACGACAACTTGAGCGGGCAAGAACTTGGCATTCTGGTCCGCGGGCAACCGGCTTGGGAAACCGTGAGGCTGTATCGACAATGCATCGACGATTCGGAGGTTCAAGTCATGTTCGAAGCGATTGGCGGGGGTGAACTCATGATTGACGACGTTCAGGTCCGTGCATGGGAACCCAATCGCTCGGTTTCGAACTCGCCGTGAAACCTCGCGCTGCGGGGCCTTCCGCGGTTTGCAGAGTGTTCCGCGAGCCGTTAGGCTAGACGCGTGTTCCGTCGGATGACTTCGCCCCCCCACGCTGATTCGATGTCGACCAAGTTTTGACATCGGCGGAGCGTGCCCACCTGCGCCACTCAATCGAGAGCCACCTCATGCCGCACTTGCTGCGTTCCATCGTCCTCGTTTCGCTACCACTGGTCGCCCTGGTTGCCATTTCGGCGGCAATGAAAGTAGGTGAAGGTCCAGGTTCTCAAATGGCAACCTACACGTCGGCTTGGCTCGACACGCTCGATGACCAACAGCGGCAGAAGGCGCTTTTGTCTTACGACGCACCCGAGCGAACGCAGTGGTTCTTCATCCCGCTGCCCACTCGCAAGGGGCTTCCGCTAATGGAGATGAAGGTCGATCAGCAGGCCGGTGCGCTACGGGCGCTGCGAGCAGCGCTGAGTGAGGCGGGCTATGACAAAGCCGCAAAGATCATGCAGCTCGAGGGTGTCCTTCGCCAACTCGAGGGTCCTGGTAGTGAGGAACGACGCAACCCGGAGAAGTACTACGTGACCGTCTACGGTAAACCGTCAGCGACCGAGCCTTGGGGATTTAGCTTCGAAGGGCACCACCTCTCGCTCAATTTCGTCTGCCGAGATGGCAAGGTGGTCGATAGTTCGCCGCAGTTCCTCGCGGCGAATCCCGCGAAGCTGATGAGTGAAGTCGAGGGACCGCTCACCAAAGGCACTCGTGTGCTTCGACAGGAGGAAGATATCGCTTTCGAGTTGATCACAAAACTATCCGAGGAACATCGTTCTCAGGCGATCATTGCCCCGGAAGCTCCCGCTGAAATCCGATTCGCCGCCGAGCCTCAGCCGACCTTCAGCGAACCCGAGGGAATCGCTTTGGGCGAAATGGATCGTGAGTCGGCGCAGAGGCTCCTTCAATTGGTTGACGTGTTCGCCAAGATCGTCCCTGAGGAGGTGGCCAATCAACGGCTGGAATTGATTCGCCGAGACGGAATCAACGAGATCCACTTTGCGTGGGCGGGAGCAACCAAGCCGGGCATCGGGCATTACTACCGTGTCCAGGGAAAGTCGTTTCTGATCGAGCTGGTCAATACCCAGCCAGACGCGGAGGGCAACCCTGCGAACCATATCCACGCGGTTTGGCGGGACATGACGGGTGATTTTGATTTGCCGATCCAATGAGACTTCAGATCACGCTGCCTCAGTCACGACGGATCTGTCGCATCGTTGGTGTGATTTTCTGGTCGGCGGCGGTGATCTGGATGGTCGGTCCCCTACCTGGCTCACGGAAACAGCTCTCTGGGTACGATGCCTCTGGCCGGACCCGTCCACCCGGCCCGGTCGCGACCACGATGCGTTTTGTTTCGAGCTTCCCGAAACGCCATCCACTGATCGATTCGCGCGGCGTTCTGCGGCGCGGAGATCCGGTCTTTTTCTATGTCAGCGATTCAGGAGAATTCGCCACGGATGCTCTTCAGCCCCAGTCCGGTCACTGGGTGCAAGCAGGATTTGTCGAGTTCGCCCGGCCGCCATCCCAAGACACAGCCAACGTATCGGTTCGATGGAGCAATTCGGCGACCGCCCACTCTGGCAAAAGCTCCGTTGCGAAGATTCCCGACCCTGAGGATTGCCAGTTCTTTCTGCATGAGAATCACGGCGACCTGGAGGACGTTCTGGCAACGATGTTCCCACCGGCCAAGCAACGCTTGCTTAAAGAGCGTTTGACCCTAGCGATTCGGGAGCATGGCGACGAACTGGCACACCGGTTCGCGCCACTCATCGAGACGAGTTTACGTAGGTCGCTTCCGGTGATTGAAGAGGAACTGCGATCGAGTCTGGCAAGGAATCGCGAAGAACTTGATTTGATCGTAAGCAGGTGGAACGATGATTTCATGTCCGGCCAACTTGAGCCGCTCGTCCGCCAAGTGATCTTGCCAACGGTCCGTACCGAACTCGAACCGACGTTGATGGTCATCGGTCGCGAGCTTTGGAATCGCGCCTCAATCTGGAGCTTCACCTGGCGAGCGATTTACGACAAATCACCTCTCCCGCGTCAGGATCTAATGCAGCGTGAATGGGATCGATTTGTTGAAGAGGAGGCGACCGATGTAATCCACGCCCATGCCGATGAACTCGTCGACGCAATGCAAGCGACGTTCACGGCGTTGGCGAGCCACCCCGAGTTGAGGTCCTCCTTGTCGGCCATGGCTGACAAGATTTCGACTGACCCTCAAGTCAGAAGATTGGTTCAAACGGTGCTGAGGCAGACGTTTGTCGATAATCAACGTTTGCGGGCGGTGTGGCGCGAGGTGTGGACTAGCGAAGAATCGCTGGCCGCATTGCGACTTGCGAGTGATCGGATGGAACCTCTCATCCGAAGCATCGGCGATGACCTACTAGGAAGTCGCGAGGCCGGAATTGATCCCGACTTTGCGCGGGTGCTTCGAAATCAGGTACTCGGCAAAGACCGCCGCTGGCTCGTCGCCGTTGCCAGCGGTGCGGGAGTGGGCCGTGAGGAGATTCGCGATTCAGCCGGATCTAGCCAATTTCCGATTCTCCATCTTGCGGGATCCCGCGAGCCTCAATCGCCATAGCCGGCAAACTTTGACCGGCTGTTCTCGCCGGGCGATCAGTCGCTGAGGCTCGACGGCGAAGGCGTCATGCCGGGGAGGTCATCATCGTCGCTGGTAACTGCCAATGGAATGCTGATTCCGAGCGCCGCGGCCAACCCGAGTCCGCCCATACCGCCCATTCCACCGGAGGATCCTGCCGCACCGCCCATCCCACCGTTGTCGCCCGAAATCATTTGGCCGCCCACGTTATCGATTCCACCCCCCAGGGCTCCGCCGCCACCCAGCGCCGGATCGGAACCTAAGTCAGGGCCGCCCGGAAGAGCCAGACCCTGATCGGTGGAGCTGCCGCCGGCAGCCTGAGTCAACTCCGTGGCGTCCGTGGGGATAGCCAGACGAATCCCCACCAGCTCGTCCCGCATGGAAAGGTACATCGTCTCATCGGCGACACCTGCGTCAAGTTTTGCATCCACTGCCTCGATGGCCGCATCAATCTTTTCCCGCAGCGTCTCCCAATTGACAGAACCCGACTCGGATTCGGCGCGCAGTTGCTCGATCGTTCGAATCCATTGCTCCGAATCGGACTCGATGGTAACCGGCGCCTCGTTGCTCATGAATGCGAGCGATGCCGCGGGGGCCGCGGCGACCAAGGCGACGGCAATCACGGCGGAGTAGTTTTGGAATCGCATGATCACTGGCTCAGCTGAATCGAGAGGGCTTCAAAACATCGACCGATGATCTATAGACCAGAGACCATCGCCGTGTCGGGCCATTCCTCGGATTCCACGCTGAATCGCAATCAAACGAGCGATCGCTCGCTCATTTCGCAAGGGTCATGACGGATGGAGGGCCCAAGAGCCGCTCACGATTCGTCAGTAGGGCGACGAAACACGGCCACCACATCCTCAACCGGGATCACGTAGAGCTGGTTGTCGTGTTCCAAGTCGACCGGGATCGCGTTTTTTGGATGAAACAGGATCTTGTCGTACTGCCTCAGCGGCATGTCCTCGTCGTGTTCGACGGCCGCGCTGATGGCGACGATTCGCCCGGTAATGGTGGGAATCTCCGCAGCGTCCGGGAGCGCGATACCGCCCCGGGTCTGACGCTTCGGTTCATCTTTCCTGACGAGTACGCGGTCACCGATCGGTTCCACGTATTCGAATCCGGTTGTGCTGGGCTTCTTGGTTGCCATGGCCAAACGATAGCGACTTCGCGCGCAATCGAGAATACGGCCCTTTTTCGGCGACAGCGGATTCATGCCGGGCGGTAAGATCGCGCGAATAATCCGTCAGAAACGCTCGATCGGAAATCGGGCATCCACGTTGGTGCAATGATCGCAGCCACAACTCGGCTCGCCACCGCAACTTGGCCCAGTGGTGGGTCGACCCAAGCCGAAGACTCCTCCGAGGCCGCCTCCGGGTCCCCAAGCGCGCTCGCACGTCTGATCACAACCACAATCGCGTCGATAACCCCACAGCGATGGAATTCCTTCGAAAATACCGCGACAAGCCCCGCAGGACTGGCCGTCGTGATTTCCGCAGTCGTCGCATGGTTCGCAGCAATCGGGCGGATGGTTAATCCATTCGTCGATGTAGCGTTCACCACATCCCTCACATCCACTGGAGCACCCGCCGTGCGATGCTGAGGCTACCGCGCCTCCGATCGCTACGATGCCGTCATGGCAGCGCGGACCACATGCCATCGGCCCACAGCAACCACCTGCAAAGGCGATGACGGCGACGGCCATCCATTGGCGCAGCTCCGTGTGAAAATGGATCAACATGGCGAATCGATTCCCGTGCTGCGGTTCTCAAACGGTGATGGCAGAAAGCAAACTGTCGGCGATCTTCCTCGTACCGAACCAGCGGCAGGCCGTAGGTCGGAGAAAAGGAATCACCGCCCTCTTATCTTCGGTCCGCAAAATCGGAAAACTTTAGCCGATCGTCACAATCGAAAAAGTCAACCTCACTGTGGGACACCATCAGTGATCGTCGTTGTCCTGGGTGAGGTGGCCGCTGCGATTGATGGCGAAGTACAGCCGAAACATCATCATGATGCTGACAATGGCGCCAAACGTGCCGAGCAGACTGACTCGGTGCAACCCTAGCACGTTGGGTTCGCGGAATAGAACCGGCGGGACGTTCATCGATAGCATCAGCGACGAACCAAGAAATAAGGCGCTAGCAATCAGGCCGACGACCAACCGATTGACCGACGACCCGATTTGTCGATGATCCAACCTGAGTAAGAGTTGCCCGCGTCGCGCCTGCTCGAGAAGGTTGACGAGTTGATCGGGGATCACCTGCATCAAATATTCCGCCTCCATCAGCGCACGGCGAGCCTGCACGAAGCGCCGGCGGGGACTGAGCCGTCTGAGCGACGCACGACGAACAAATCGTCCCATCACTTCGAGGGCGTCAAAGTCGGTTTTTAGCGCCGCGAGTGTCCCCTCAAGCGAGATCAGCATTTTCATCAGCATGGCCGACTGATTGGGCAACTTGATGGCATGTCGGTGCAGCAGTTCTCCGAGGTCGTTCAGCGCCCCGGTCAAATCAAAGTGACCCAAGTCTTGCTTACCGTAGGTGGCAATGTATTCCGATACGTCCACCGACAAGGCCGCCTCATCGAGTGTGATGGGGGTGTCTCCGGCGCGGCGGATCAATTGGGTCAATCGAACCCCGTCGCTGGCCGCGATCGCCATCAACATTTCCTCGATCAGCTCGCGGAGACGCGTATCGATCCGTCCGACCATACCGAAGTCAATGATGCCGATCCCGCCGCTTTCAAGCACGATCAAATTGCCGGGGTGCGGATCGGCGTGGAACAGTCCGTGATGAAAGATCATTCGCATGTAAACCTCGGTAATCGATCGCGCGATCTGCCGCCTTTTTTCGGCATCGGAAGTTTCCATCACACGAGGTTTCGACAAGGTGTCGCCGACGAGTCGCGTCATCACCAACACGCGTCGCGTGCAGAGTGATTCGATCGGACGGGGAATCGATATCGCCTGGTCACCAGCGAGCAGGTGGGCGAACAACAGCAGATTCTGTCGCTCGCGTCCAAAGTCCAGCTCCCGACGAAGCACCGGGGCCAACTCCCGCGCGAGCGCCTGAGGACCGAAAACGGCCAGGCTGTCGACGTGTTCGGCCAATTGCGCGAGCCCCGTCAACACGTCGATGTCGCAAAGCATCCGCTCTTCAATTTCCGGTCGCTGGACCTTGATGACGACATCGGTGCCGTCGATCAATCGACCTCGATGAACCTGACCGATTGACGCGGTGGCGATAGGGGTGTCGTCGAAGTCGATTAAATCCATCTCAAATCGATCGCCGAGTTCCTCGCGGAGCGTTTTGCGGATCGTGACCGAATCGACCGGCAAAACGTCACTGTGCAACCGCTTGAGCTCACTGGCCATCGACTGCCCTACAAGGTCGGGCCGGGCGGCGAGGATCTGACCTAGCTTGATGAAGGTGGGACCCAGTTCGGTCAGGGCCATTCGGACGCGAACGTCGCGGGAGTACTGCGTCAGCGGTTTCCCATCCGCGTCCCTGAGCCAGTCACGAAAGGGCAGTTGAGGAAAATGGCTCAGCCAATCCGCCAGTCCGTAGCGGCGCAGGACACCGAGGATTTCGCGCCAACGTTGGAGGTTACGGTAAAGCTGGGGGATCGCGGTGATCTTCATTCAGACATCGTATCTCGCACCCTCAAAAAAGTGAGACGCGACCCGTGAATTACGGGCGCGTCGTAGCGATCGAGGCGATTCGATCGTTAAGGGCGCCGCGGAAGCCTGTGTTTGACGGGTCGCCTTGGGCCTCGAGGCAGTGGCGATAGACTAGAGTGAGTAGGGAGTCCAATCCAAACGAGGTCGCCCCCCGATCTTCACGAGAGCGATGCACGTCTTAGTCACCACCCAAGCGAATCGTCGACGACCACGGCGTGTGCGTCCATGGGAGTTCGCGGAGCTCGCCCGCCGAATCCGCGTGTTTCAGTTCGCTGTCGTTTGCCTTTTCGCCGCCCCGGCGTGGGCGGTCGAGCGACTCGAGATCCTCGAATCCGATGGAACGATTCGTCAGATTGTCGGAGAATCACTCGTCGTCGCCCGCGATGGCGGTCTCTTGTTGTTGGCCGATGACGGACGGATTTGGACGCTCCAACCCGAGATGATCAAGAGTCGCGTTTCCGATGACTCACCGCTGATTCCGATTCACCGCGACGAGATCGCGCGGCAACTGCTTGAGGAGCTTCCGCAAGGTTTCGAGATCTATCGAACGTCCCACTACGTGATCGCTCACAACACGCAAGAGACCTACGTTAAATGGGTCGGGGGTCTTTTTGAGCAGCTGTACCGAGGTTTCTTCACGTATTGGAAGAATCAGGGTTGGGAGCTTCCCGAGCCGCGGTTCCCATTGGTCGCGCTGGTATTCGCTGACCGAGCCAGTTTCGACGCCTACGGGCGGCGGGATGTCGGCAACGCCGCCGACGCGGTGATCGGATATTACAACCTCGACACCAACCGGATGACTACTTTCAACGTTCCCAACGCGGAGCGGAATGTCGCCACGATCATTCATGAGGCGACCCATCAATTGGCATACAACAGCGGTTTGCAACAGCGATACGCCGACAACCCGATGTGGGTCAGCGAAGGGTTAGCGATGTTCTTTGAGTCGCCCGATTTCAATAGCAGCCGAGGGTGGCGAAGCATTGGGCGCGTCAATTCGGTCAACCTGCAAAGGTTCCGCAATTACCTACCGCGTCGCGGTGGCGATTCACTCGTCTCACTCCTAGGAGATGACGAGCGATTTCGAAAGTCGTCCGCTGCGGGCAATGCCTACGCCGAAGCGTGGGCTCTCGTTTACTTTTTGCTTCGAACCAAGCGTCAGGAAACGATTGCCTACTTGAGGGAACTGAGCGCAGGCAAACCGTTACGACAACTCGGTGAGCGAGAACGGATCGAGATGTTCGAGCGGATCTTCAAGACCGATCTCGCAACGCTCGACCGACAATTCGTGAGCTACATGCAGAAGGTGAACTGAGTTTCGTTTCCGCGGGTTCCCGGCGTCGACTGCCGATGGCATCGAGCCGTCGATTGCGTGCATCGTGCGCACCGACCTCTGCCGCCCAAACCCGGCGTGCGGAATCGCGTAGCTCGGGTACGGATCCAAAGGAACCGCCCGCAAATCGTCAGCGGTCACAGGGCGGTGATCCCGCCCGCTTTCCACACGCCGCAGAGTCTCGTCGGACGCCGGCATGACGCTCGCTTGTTGTGGAACGGGTCGGTACCGCCAGTGTTTGTACATCCATAGCCAACACTCGGGACGAAGTCGTATTTCTGACTCGAAAAGATCCCAGATCCGCTGGGTCACCGGACACCCGACCGACCGGCCATCGCGCCGCTGCTCCAGCGGTGGATGAAACACCTCGAGTATTCTCAACTTTGCGCGACCATCGCAAAGAGGCTCGCAGACCGCGGCGACCAAGAGCGCCGAGCTTCGTCTGGCAAGTTCGACGTGTAACGCCGTCACCGAGGCAGGGACCCCAAACATGTTGATGACAGTGGCGGCGCCTTGAGGTACCACGCTGAGGTCCGGGAGCATCGCCACATCTTGCCCACCACGAAGCGAGCGAAGCAATTTCAGCATCACGCCGTCGCGGCTCATAACGAGGTGCCCACTTTTTTCCCGGGCGCTGCGAAACAGCATGGTCAAAAGGGGGTTGCGAAAGTCGCGCGCAACGATCTTCAAATGGGTTCCGTGACAACCGATCACGAGGCTCGCCCATTCGAATATTCCGAAATGGGGTGTCAGGTGAATTCTCGCAGCGCGAATCCCGTCGCCTCGCCCCTGACTCTCGCTGTGGATCTTATCGACCCCTTCGAGGTCAACCCACCGCGCCATCTGCTCGTGGCTGAGACCCGAGAACCAAAACAGGTCAAGGAAATTGCGAGCGAAGTTGGCATAGCAGTCTCGGATCACCTCCGCGGGTCGGCGCCCGCGAAGATCGAGTCCTCCGTGACGGATGGCTAAAGCGAGATTCTCCCTCGCGACACGACGACCTCGCCGATCGGCATGGTAAGCGACGCGACCCACGCCCGCGGCGAACCAAAGGCCCCAGCGGCGAGGTATCCGGCGGACGGTCACCACCAATGTCCCAATCACGAAGTATTCAATCCGATTTCGGATCGAATGCGCACACCTCGATGCAATCGATCTCGACGTCGCGATGATTTCGCTGAGCCAGTTTTCCATCCATCACCCCGCAGATCGACCACGTCGCAACCCAACCTACTTTCCCCGGCGGAATGAACCCCGGCGGCCGGTACGAGCCCGCGATGCATCGTGACATGGTTCCCGCCCGGCTTGGTCCGCAGAGAAACGTAGGGCAACGCAAGCCGGTGGGTCAATCCGAATGCATCTCATCGATGAGATCAATTGGCTCTGAAACCACGGCAAGTCGACTCGTACCCCGAGGTGCCACGTGCGTGCCCCCCTGATCCGTCATTGACACGGCACCTTGAAGGGCACTACTCCCATCACAAATGGTTGCTCAATTCAAATCCTGGATCGCCCTGCTGGTTTTGCTCGGCGGCTGCGCGTCTTGGCATAACGAGACGCCGATGCTCCGATCCGCTGGCGGTCTACCGATGGCCAAACCGGGTGGCGGCGCAGCCGTGTTGGAAGTCACCTTCGTTCCCCTTGCGCCCGAGAGACCGATAACGGGAAACGATCCAACCGAGTCGGCCCAGACAGCCGAAGATCTCTGGCACTGGGTCGATGAGACGGCGATCGCCCCCGAAGTTCGCGCTGAACTTCGCCGCAACGGGCTGCGTTTGGGTCGAGTGCACAGTGAATCCGAATTTTTGAGGCAGCTGGGGCTTCAGCGACGAGCGGAGAACGAAGCCGAGCGACTTCTCAGCTCCGCCGATGTGGCATCGGAAGTAACTCGGCGATCGCGAAGGATCCCGTGCGACATGGGTAAACGATACGAATTGCCGGTTCGCCAGCCGTCCCCGGGAACGCACGCAACGCTCGTCTCCCTGGGAGGGCAGACCGTTGGCCGTTCACTGGAAAACCCGCAACACTTATTCGCTCTATCGATCTTGCCGAGTGACATCGGATCGGTCCGAATTCGACTTCAACCCGAAATCCAGCACGGATTGATGAAGCAGACCTGGGTGAGCAGTGACTCAGCGCTACGAATTGACAATCGGCGGGATAGCTGGCAACTTCGGGAGCTGGCGCTCGAGTTGCCGCTGGCCGAAGGGGCGATGTTGGTCGCCGGTGCTACCACACCACCCGCCGGGTTGGGTAGTGACATGTTTCTGGGGACAACCGCAACGGGTGACGTCGACCGTGTCGTGATGGTTCTCCGAGTCGCGTCACTTCCAAAGGTCGATGGCAGCTAGTCGCGCGCTCGACCCCGCATACTCTCGCCATGGTTAGACTTCTAGCTTTCGCCCAACCGATCCGATCCGATCCATGAAGGTTCTCGTCACCGGCGCCGGCGGTTTCCTGGGAACCGTGATCACCCGACAATTGATTTCCCGGGGTGACAACGTGGTCGCTTTTGGCCGCGGAGATTATCCGCACCTGAAGGCGTTGGGGGTCCGAAGCGTCCGCGGGGACATTCGCGATTCGCGAAGCGTGCTCGAAGCCGCTCTAGGCGTCGAGGCCGTGATCCATACGGCCGCCATCGCCGGTGTGTGGGGGCCCTGGGATGACTATCACCGAATCAACGTGGTCGGAACCACGAATGTGATTGCTGCTTGCAAACAATCATCGATTCCGATCTTGGTTCATTGCAGCAGCCCGAGTGTCACGTTTGACGGCGGCCACCAAAGTGGTGTCAATGAGTCGGTTCCCTACGCCTCACGACACCTTTGCCACTATTCACGAACCAAAGCGATCGCCGAGCAGGCGGTTCTCGGCGCGCACGAGCCTGGCCAATTACACACCGCTGCCCTTCGCCCGCACCTGATTTGGGGTCCTAACGATCCACACCTGTTCCCACGACTTGTTGATCGTGCCCGTCGGGGACGGTTGGTGGTGATTGGCGACCGAACCAATCGAATCGATACGGTGCACGTGGAGAACGCCGCCGCGGCGCACCTCGATGCGCTTGATCATCTCCGCGGTGACGCACCGATCGGCGGTGGGCGTGCCTTCTTTGTCACGCAGGACGACCCGGTCCACTGCTGGGACTGGATTGCCAATCTGCTCGCTATTGCAGGACTCAAACCTCCGCGGAGAAAGATCGGATTCGTTGCTGCTTGGCGACTAGGTGCCGCGTTGGAGGCGGTGTACCGCGCGGCAAGGGTCGCTGCCGAACCACCCATCACCCGATTTGTCGCCGCTCAACTCGCCAGAGACCATTACTTTGACATCACCGCGGCGAAATCGGTGATCGGATATCGAGTTCGCATCTCAACGGCCCAGGGCCTGGACGAGCTGCGAGCGCCGTGACTCCCAGATAACTTTTCGTTGCAATTCGAATCAGCGCATTGTCAATTCGTTGATCAATCGTTAGCGTTTTGAGTGAAAGCGACGGATCGTCGCTTGTTCTGGCCCAAGTATTGCTCGCCCGTCACCCCTCGTGCTTTCTCCTTTCCCCTTGCTTCCTGGACGTTTCGCGTTGTGATTGCCCCATGTCGCGCTAATGAACTGCCTGATTCGCAGCGAATTGTGATCACCGGCATCGGTTTGACGTCTCCCAATGGAAACGACTGGGCGACTTTCCGTTCGGCACTGCTCGAGAAACGCAGTGGCGTTCGGCCCTACGAAGTGCGCTACTTCGGCAAGACCTTGGCCGGCGTCTGCGATTTTGACACCAGTCGATACCAGACCAAGAAGGACCTCAGGCGAGGCACGAGGGCTGGTAGTGTCGGGATTTATGCTGCCAACGAGGCGGTCAAGCACGCGGGGTTGGACTGGGAAAATACTGACAAATCGCGCGTCGGCATTTACGTCGGCGTCACCGAGCATGGCAATGTCGAGACCGAAAACGAAATCTACGTGATCAAGGGTTTCGACTACGACACTTCCTGTTGGTCCCATCATCACAACCCGCGAACGGTCGCCAACAACCCGGCCGGCGAGATCGCCTTGAACATGGGCGTGACGGGACCGCATTACACCATCGGTGCGGCCTGTGCCGCTGGCAATGCCGGGTTGATCCAGGGTGCCCAGATGCTTCGCCTGGATGAATGCGATGTCGCCATCGCGGGAGGGACGAGCGAGAGCATTCACACCTTCGGAATTTTTGCGAGTTTTAACAGTCAAAACGCGCTGGCGAGCCACGACGATCCGGCTCAGGCGAGCCGGCCTTTTGACATCGACCGCAACGGAATTGTCGTCGCCGAAGGCGGTTGCCTCTATATCCTCGAGCGGCTCAGCGACGCCAAACGTCGCGGTGCTCAGATCCACGGTGAATTGGTCGGATACGCGATCAACACCGACGCGACCGATTTCGTCCTCCCCAATCCAGAACGGCAGGCACAGTGCGTCGAGCTCGCACTACGGCGGGCGGGTCTAGAGGCCGAAGACATTGACATCGTGAGCACGCATGCGACCGGGACCAGCAGCGGCGACGCACAGGAATGTCAGGCCCTGCGACAAGTATTCGGTCGGTGCAAATCGGTCCGGATCAACAACACGAAAAGCTTCATTGGCCACGCGATGGGTGCCGCCGGCGCACTCGAGCTGGCCGGAAACCTGAGCTCGTTCACCGATGGCATGGTTCACCCGACGATCAACGTTGACCAGCTCGATCCCGACTGTGATTTGCCGGGGTTGGTGACTGGCGAGGTACAGGAAGTTAAAGGTGTCGATTACATTCTCAACAACTCATTCGGAATGCTGGGCATCAATTCGGTGGTCATCATCCGCCGCGTCTAGCCATTTCGAAACCCCATTACCCATTCCGCTAACCGGAGAGCCATGCGGCCATGACTCCTGCTGAAATACGCGAAGAAATCATCGACATCCTTGGAGATATTGCGCCTGACGAGAACCTCGACGAATTGGTCGATGAAAAGAATTTTCGTGAGCAGCTTGAACTCGACAGCATGGACTTCCTCGATATCGTGATGGAGTTGCGGAAGCGACATCGAGTCCAAATTCCGGAGGAAGATTACGGCAACTTGGCGAGCATGAAGACCACGGTCGATTATCTCGAGCCAAAGATGCGAGACATTATCAAGGCGTAGATGTACGACACGATCATTATCGGCGCTGGGATGAGCGGCTTGGCGGCCGGAATCCGGTTGGCTCATTTCGACCAGCGCGTGTGTATCCTTGAGCGCCACTACACCATCGGTGGCCTCAATTCGTTCTATCGCCTAGGCGGTCGCGATTACGACGTCGGACTGCACGCGATGACAAATTTTGCTCGGCCGGGAACCAAACGAGGACCGCTCGCCAAACTGATCCGCCAATTGCGATTCCGTTGGGAGGACTTCAAGCTGGCGGAGCAGATCGGTTCATCGATCCGGTTCCCAGGCGTATCGCTCGACTTCGGAAATGACATCGAACTGCTCGAATCCGAGATCGCCACGCACTTTCCCGCTTCCATCGACGGATTCTATCGACTTCGCCAATCGCTGCTCGACTACGATGACCTCGATGGCGACGATCCCAATTTCTGCCGCAGCGCGCGCTCCGTCTTGAATGAAGCCATTCCGGATCCACTGCTTCGCGAAATGTTGTTGTGCCCGCTGATGTGGTATGGCAACGCGCGGCAAGACGACATGGACTTTGGTCAATTCTGCATCATGTTTCGTGCTTGCTACCTGGAAGGCTTTGCGCGTCCACTCAAGGGCGTCCGCGTGATCCTCAAGAATTTGGTCCGCAAGTTCCGTGGCTTGGGCGGCGAGTTGAAACTCCGCAGCGGCGTCGCTCGAATCCACGTGGAGGGTCAGCGGGCTGTGGGAGTCGTTCTGGACGATGGGACGGAACTGTGCGGACGGCGAATTCTCTCCTCGGCTGGTTCGATCGAGACCATGCGGATGTGCGATGACATCACCGAGGTCGATACCGCCCGCGCCGGTCAACTGAGCTTCATCGAATCGATCTCGATCCTCGATCGCCAGCCTCGAGAATTCGGCTTCGACCGCACGATCGTATTTTACAACGACTGCGAGTCCTTCCATTGGAGGAAGCCCGAGGTAGGTCTCTGTGACACCCGGACCGGAGTCATCTGCTCACCCAACAATTACCGATACGATGCCCAGGACGGACAACTGGCCGATGGCGTGATCCGCATCACGACGCTGGCCGACCACGACCGCTGGTGTCAACTCCCGGACCTCAAGTATCAGGCCGAGAAGGTCGCACAGTACGAGGCATCCGTCGAATCGGCGGTCCGATACATGCCCGACTTTCGCAGATACACGATCGACACCGATGTCTTCACGCCCAAGACTATTCGGCGCTTCACGTGGCATGACAACGGTGCGGTTTACGGAGCTCCCGACAAACACTGGGACGGCAAGACCCACCTCGACAACGTCTTTCTTTGCGGCACCGACCAGGGATTCGTGGGCATCGTTGGCGCGATCGTCAGTGGAATCAGCATCGCCAATCGCCATTGCCTTACTGACGCCAACGGTACCGGAATCGGCCCACAAGGCTGAGCTATTGACGATCGACCATGAAGGTTCCGTTATCAGCGACATCGAACAACGGACGCGAATAGCCGCGGCCAAATGAGCCGCCGCCGGGGCGAAAAACGATTCCCATCGACAAATTCCAACTCTCGTTCTCGAAGCCGCCCGAGCGACGCCCTTCGCTGGGGATTAGGTAGGCCGCCCCACCCTGCAGCGCCAGGCGGTTCCGCATCGCCGAGGTCATCGTGAGCCCGATCAACCCGTCGCTGCTGCCGGTACCGCCCGCGAAGGCTTGATACTCGCCGCCGCCTGCAGTCTGGCCGCGGAAGAAAAAGCGATGTTGATCGACCGCCTCAAACCCGACGATGCGATTGAGTTCGGCGCCGGCGATGTCGAAAACACTCGTCTGGCCGCTTGAGTCGTTCACACCCGCCATGAACTGATATCCGAACTCATGTCCGCAGGAATCATTCCAACTCAGCTCACCACGGAGTTGAACGAGATCGTTTCGAAACCACCAATCGTCGTAGAGATAGTCAACGACTAACCCATATTGCAGCCCGAAATCGACGCGTCGAAAAAGACCACCGGTTACGAAAACCTGATTCCTCGATTCGTCAGTGAATGCGGCCGCAGAGAGGTTCGACTGCGCCGCTCGAACCCCGGCTTGAAGTGCGAGATCGAGCCCCAGCGGACGCAACGACCGGCCTGAGTTGAGTCCCTCGAAGAAACCAAAACTGCCTGTACCGCTGCGCAAGTCTGGATCGTTCACACTGACACCGGCGAAGTTCGCCGGACCCGTGAACCCGCTCACGCCGCCAAAGAACTCGTAGTTGCACCAATTGATTCGCAAAATCGGCAAACAAAGCGATAAAAAATCGTCGCCGCATGCCGCCGCATCGCAGCCGGCCTCGACGCCACAACCCGCTTCCCACCCACACGTCGGCTCACCCAGGCACTGCCCGCAGTCGCAACCGTAGCCGTCCGATTGGATGATCGAGTCCGCCGCGATCGTCGGGCGGTCATCGACTGAAAGAATCTCACCGTGGGCCGCGCGACGAACCAACGACGCCGTTTGGGGCGTTGGTGGGGCGCTCGCCGGATGCATCTCCGACGGCTCAGAACTTGGACGCAAGGGGATCGCGATCCGCTGGTCAGCGTAGCGATCTTGTGGCGACGCGCGGCGCGAGGCAACGCTCGCTCCTCCCTGCCTCACGGCATTCTGAAACCTGGATTCCTGAGCGACCAGCCTCTCGGTAGAGAGTGCAGCGATCGCCAGCCACCAGGCCATCGCGATCCGAGCAGTTGATCGTAACATGGTGGCTGATTCCGAAATCATCCTAAAGCTCCAGCGCACTTTTCCTGCCGACCACACGGCTGAAAAGCCCACACGTACCGCGCACAAACCTTAGATCGGTTCGTTACAGCCGCCCTCATTAGAAAATCTTGCGCAATCGCTAAAGTCGACACGCTTCGCGCGGACGCCTAGCGGCAATGGTTATTGTGGCACGCTTGGAGCCATCTGCCGGCGCACATCGCCGATGATCTCCCGGGGCACGAACTTCGCCAACCGATCGTCGTCATCAGACATCCCCGCGATTTGCTTCAGGAGCGAACTGCTGATGTGGACGTACTGCTCGTCGGCCATCAAAAACACGGTTTCGATTCCACCATCAAGCTGGCGATTGGCCATCATCATGGTGAATTCACCAGCGATATCCGTCAGCGGCCGGATCCCTCGAACCATTACCTTCGCTCCGGTTTGGCGGACGAAATCGACCGCCAATCCATCAAACGTTTCGACCCGCAATCCGGGCACATCGGCGGTCACGCGGCGTACCAAATCGACCCGTTGATCAGGCGTGAAAAGCGGCGATTTGTCCTTGTTGATCCCGATACCCACAATCACCGATTCGAACAGTTCACTAGCCCGCCGAATGATGTCGAGGTGACCGAGGGTGACAGGGTCGAATGAACCTGTGTAGACGGCTTTGACGCGGTTGGACATTGGAATCGGTGATCCGTAAGCGGAACGAGTCAGCGGAAAAAGGGGGAAAAAGAGCGCACGAACGAGTCGCTCACAAAGCGCTACCGGCTGCTGCTACCAACCGATGGATGTCGGCCTCATCGTTGTAGGCGTGAACGCTAGCACGGACGCCAATGCCACGGCAGCTGACGACGACCTGTTGAGCCAAAGCCGCGGATCGGATCCGCTCGGCCGCAATGCCGTCGAATGCAAACGTGACTATCCCGCTGCGGCTGCTGCGGTTTTGCGCCACCGACGTCCTGGCCCCCATCGCCGAGAGCAAATCGTGCAGGGTGCCAGCCAATTGGAGCACGCGTTCACCTATGGCCTCGCGACCATGCGCGCCAGCGACGCGGCGGAAAATCTCGAAACTCTTCCGCAGAGCCCTCATACCGACCATGTTCTGAGAGCCGATTTCATATCGCGATGCCGCAGGCCGAAGTTCGAATTCCGCATGACTGAATTTCATTGCGGAACGCACACTGTTCCATCCAACGGGGACGCAAGTGAGGTTTTTGAGGTGCTCTCGGCGAATCATTGCAACACCCGCTCCCTCCGGTCCGAGCAGCCATTTGTGGCCATCGGCAGCGAGAAAATCGACGTGCGTCTCGCCGAGGTCCAGCGGAAAGACGCCGAGACCCTGAATCGCATCGAGGAAAAAGAGCGCTCCACGGCGATGCGTCTCATCGACCACGCGATCCAGGTCGATGCGGTAACCGCTTGAGTAGCCGACCCAACTTGCCGCGACCAACCTTGTTCGCGAGTCAATCGCATCGATCAAGGCCCGTTCATCGACGATATCGTCTCGATTGCCAATGATCCTGACCTCGACCCCGTGTCGGCGTTGATTGAGCCACGGGAACAGATTCGCGGGAAACTCGCCGTAGGGAACGACCACGTTGTCGCCCGGTTGCCACCGGATGCCCTCGGCAATCAGGTTGATTCCGTAACTCGTGTTAGGGATCAGCGCGATTTCATCGTTACCTACGTTTAGAAATTCGGCCATTTCATCGCGCAACGCCTCAACCTCGCCGGCCCATTTTGGCCAAAGCGTGTCGCTCTCGTCTGATGCTTCCTGGGCGAAGTCCCGGATCGCCTGCGCCGCGCCACGAGGCAGCGGTGAAACAGCCGCGTGATCAAAATAAGCCCATCGGCGTGTGATTGGCATTTGTTCACGCCACCATCTCCAGGGTTCCGCTTCCACGGTGAAAGCCGGAGCCTGGCTCGGCGCGCCGGCCGCGTGACTGGGCAGCTCAGCCGAAATATCGGCCAAATCGCTACACACCTCGCCTCCCCCCCCAATGTCATCTGCCATCGCCATCGACTAGGTTTCCCTTTTCATCGACCCGTTAACATTCGTCGAACCGCAACTATACTGCGACTTCGTCCTTATCCAAATTCCCCAAAACGCCACACCGGCAACCCGTAGCCGAGGTTTGTTGAATGCCCAAGGCGCTCAGCCTGACCAGCCTCGTGTTGGCGGTGATCATCGTTGTAGTGTTCCTTGCCGATGCCGTCATGGGCATGACGGGGATGGAAGACGTCGCGCCACTTCGCAGCGCGAGTCTGCTAATGGATTTCTTGTTCATTATCGCTGGCGTTGTCCTGATCTTGATGAGTTGGAACACGTTCCGAGAACTGCGCTGAGCCCTCTGGCGCGCGCGGCTGCGAATCAAAGCGTGAGGGCCATTGTGGCTATCCCACTGGTGCCTAGATTGAATTACAATCGCGGCTTACCCTCCTAGCGGCGCCCATCTCTCCTTGGCCCCCCCGTTGCCTGCATGAGTCGAACGATGAAATTGCTCCCGAATGTGTCTGTTTTGCGTTGCATGCTCGCAGCAGGTTTGCTGTTCGCAGCCAGCGCTTTTGATGTTTCGACAACCGCCCTGGCACAGGACACTCCTGCCGCTTCCGTAGCGGACAAACCAGCGGACAAACCAGCCGACAAACCCGAAAAGTAGCCGCCCTTGAAGCTGCTCGTCACCGCAGGTCCCACCCGGGAACCCATTGATCCCGTGCGCTACCTCACGAACCGCTCCTCCGGGAAAATGGGTTACGCCATCGCGGATGCCGCCGCCCATGCCGGCCACCGCGTCCTGCTCATTTCCGGCCCCACCTCGCTCGATGTCCCTGCGGGAGTCGATTTCATCCCCGTGGAGACCGCCGCGGAAATGTACGATGCCGTCGCCAGCTACCTCCCGAAGATGGATGCCGCAGTCTTCGCCGCCGCCGTCGCCGACTACACCCCCGCCAACCCCGCCGGGCAAAAGCTCAAAAAGAGCGGGGATACCTTCTCGCTCGATCTCGTGAAAACCAAGGACATCCTGGGCTCCGCCCGCAGCCCCATCGGCTTCACCGGCTTCCTCGCAGGCTTTGCTGCCGAGACCGAAAACCTCGAAGCCAACGCCCGCCTCAAGCTCGAAAGCAAAGGCTGCGACCTCATCGTCGCCAACGATGTCTCCCGCAGCGATATCGGCTTCGACACCCACGAAAACGAAGCCCTCCTCGTCTTCACCACCCACACCGAGCTTTTCGGCAAAGCCCCCAAACACGACCTCGCCATCCGCATCGTCGCCATGCTGGGGGAGTGAAAATGCGCACTGCTGGTCGCTTTCCCGGACCCCGTTTTACTCAGCAGGCCTGAAGATCGATCTCAATGGACTTGCTCATCGGGGTGCCGGATCCTTCCGCCTGGGCGGTCGCGGGCACGAGGATGTTCGCTTCGGGGAAATAGGCGGCGGCGCATCCGCGCGGCATCTCGTAAGGGATGGCGGTGAA